>JACFNM010000117.1:4861-6176 GCA_019454915.1 Chitinophagaceae bacterium | reverse complement strand
ATTTTGCATCGTGAACTTATAAAAATCGTTATCTAATATAGAAATGGAGTACATAGTGTTATTTTAATAACAGACCCGGATAGCTGCGGTTTTTCCAAAAATGGATTTGCCCGGTTCTAAATGCCAGCCCCTAATTTATGGCTTTTTTGGCTATGCAGAACGTAGAGTAGTGAACTGAGGACACCTGTATGAAGCAATTCATCTTATTATATTCATCCTGCATTAAAATTAGTATAATTGCATCCCGGTTTGTCTGGAAGAAATTCTTTTGTGCTGAACAGGAAGGTTCCGGTATCTCAAATAACTTATTTACTGATAACATGAAGCATTCACAATGGATAGGTCTGGCTGCTGCCGTTTTGGTGATTATTGCCTGCTATCTTCCCTGGGTGGAGATGGAAGCTTTTTCTGCCGTTTTAACGGGGATGGACGGTAAGAGTACTAACCTGGGCAAGCCCGGTAAATTACATATAATCCTTTGTATAATATCTTCTTTGTTTTTTGTAGTTCCTTTCTTGTGGGCTAAGAGAATAAACTGGTTTTTCTGTGCGATGGGCGTGGCATGGGCACTGCGCAATATGCTGATTTATGCGAGGTGCGAGATGGGGAATTGCCCAACGATTAAATATGGATTGTATATAGTGTTGATTGGTTCCCTGATTATGTTGGTTGCCTCTTTTCTCCCGGATATTAAAATAAAAGAAAAAGTGCCATCTAAACGTAGCTGAGGGTAGAAACAGGTGAATATGCCTTATAGTGCAGTCAAAAAACCGTTTTCAGCTATTCGCCGTCAAAGCAAACGTTTGCTTCCGTTTAATGGGACGGCATTCCCGGTTAGCCCCAAAAGGCAGTAACGGAGATGTGAACGAACCCTTCAAAATTATATAAATTACCCGCTTTTGGAAAATTCCCTTTATATTGCGCCGGAATTTTAAGGAAAGATTCTTAATTATGGATTCATTTAGCAGTTTCAAGGTACCCTATGCAATAGATGAAAAATACTCAAAGCGTGTAGCTTATTTCTCTATGGAATTTGCGGTTCACCAGCCGCTGAAAATATATAGCGGCGGACTGGGATTTCTGGCGGGTTCTCATATGCGCAGTGCATACGAGCTTCGTCAAAACCTGATAGGGATTGGTATTTTGTGGAAATATGGGTATTATGACCAGGCGCGTAATCCCGATCAGACTTTGCAGGTACAGTGGAATGAGAAGATTTATAATTTTCTCGAGGATCATAATATTAAGTTTCAGATTAATATACATGACCATCCCGTGTGGGTGAAGGCTTATTATCTGAACCCGGAGACCTTTA
>JACFNM010000117.1:903-4851 GCA_019454915.1 Chitinophagaceae bacterium | reverse complement strand
AAGAGCGCCCCCTTATTCCTCCTCAGCACCGATTTACCCGAAAATGACTATATCTCTCAAACCATCACTCATCGCCTGTACGATGCCAATGTGGCTACCAAAGTGGCTCAGTTTATTTTATTGGGCGTGGGCGGCGCTAAACTGATAGATGAAATAGGATTTAATCCCGAAGTGTATCATTTAAATGAAGCGCATGGTGTTTCGGCGGCATTCTATTTATATAAGAAGTTCGGAAATAAGGAGGAAGTAAAGAAACGACTGGTATTTACCACCCATACGCCGGAAGAAGCAGGTAACGAAAAGCATGAATTCCACTTATGCGAAAAGATGAGTTATTTCTGTGGAGTTCCTGTTGCCGAAGTTCGAAAGATTACCGGCATCACCGGCGATCAGTTTGATCATTCTCTGGCTGCTCTGCGGTTTGCCCGGCTGGCGAACGGTGTGAGCGAACTGCATGGACGCGTAAGCCGGATTATGTGGAGTAAATATGCAGACGTGTGCCCGATTATTCATATCACCAATTCTCAAAATTGGCGCTATTGGGCGGATAAGCAACTGTATTACGCCGCAGAAGAGAAAAGTGAGGATAATTTTATAGACAGAAAGTGGTTCTTAAAGAAAAGAGCCTTTGATATTGTAGCAGACCAGACGGGGAAATTATTTGACCCGAATGTATTTACCATCGTGTGGGCAAGAAGGTTTGCCGGGTATAAGAGAGCGGAATTAATCACCCGAGACAAGAAACGTTTTGACGCCATGCTGGCCGGTACGAAATACCCGGTACAGATTATCTGGGCCGGGAAGCCCTATCCGGTGGATCATCCGGCGATCAATGACTTCAATTACCTCGTGAATCTGAGCAAGTCTTATAGGAACGTGGCGGTGTGTATAGGGTATGAACTATCATTGAGTAAACGACTGAAGCAGGCAGCCGATGTGTGGTTAAACAATCCACGGGTGCCAAGGGAGGCTTCGGGTACCAGCGGTATGACTGCTGCCATGAATGGAGCCGTTAATTTTTCAACGGATGACGGATGGATACCTGAATTTGTACAGCACGGGCATAATGGATTTGTAGTGCCCAAGGCAGATTACGCCAATATGACGGTACAGGAGCAGGATGAATATGACCTCAATAAGGTTTATGAGATATTGGAAAAGGAAATTCTCCCGCTATATTATGATCATCCGGATTTGTGGAGACAGGTCATGAAAAACGGGATGGATGATACCCGTTTCCGTTTTGATTCGGGAAGGATGGCAGACGAATATTATAATCTGCTGTACAAGGCGTGATAGTCCTTTCCATATAGCTTCCGCTAATTATCCGGATCGTCTTCATTGTAACCAGACTTATTATGGAAGTATATAAGAAAAATCCTGAGGTGCGTTGGGCGGATCTGGACCCCAATTTTCACATGCTTCATTCCAGGTACTATGATTTAGGCGCTTATATTAGAATGTGCTTTCTGGTGGAACATGGTTTGACCCCCGAAGTGATGAAAGAACAGCAGTTGGGGCCTGTACTCTTCAGGGAAGAATGTGTGTTCAAACGAGAAATTAAATTTGGAGACCGGGTTGAGATTAACCTGGTTATGCTTAAAGCACGAAAGGACGGCTCCCGCTGGAGTATGCAACATCAAATAGTTATCAATGGTGATACGCTGGCGGCGGTGATCACCGTAGACGGCGCCTGGATGCATACGCAAAGGAGACGGCTGGCTACGCCTCCTTCATCATTCGCTGAAGTATTTGCCAGGATTCCGCGTGCGGAAAATTTTGAATGGCAATAGAATAAGAGGAGCGTTATGCTTTACTTAAAAGGCTTTATCCTATCTCTACCAATTCCACATCAAAGATGAGTTCTTTGCCGGCTAAAAAATGATTGGCGTCTAATATGACTACATTCTCCCTGATTTCTGCAACGACCACCGGAACGGGGCGACCATCCTGATCCTGCAAAGTGAGCTGCATACCTTCTTCCAGCTTCATATCCGCCGGGATTTGTTCTGCGGGAAACTCAATAACGGATTCCTCGTTTCTTAATCCGTATCCTTCTTCGGGAGGAACGGTAATACTTTTTTTCTCACCAATTGCCATTCCTTCCACACCGGTATCAAAACCTTTAATCATTTGTCCTGCGCCGACAGTGAATTCGAGCGGTTCCCGCCCGGCAGATGAGTCAAACTGGCTGCCGTCAGTTAAACGACCCGTATAATGAACTTTTACTAAATCACCTTTCTTTGCCTGTTGCATAAATGCTTGTTTAAATAATGTAAAATCCGGAAAGGTAAACGATTCCCAACCTTTATGCAAAACTTTCAGGATATTTGAAAGTTAAAGTCTATTAATGAATAGAAATATGAGGATAAATTATTCTATTGTTACGTTATCAGCAATAATCATTGCCGGAATGGCTTGTTTAAGCACTCCGGTCAAATCGGACTCCGCTAAAAAAATAATTACTTCCGGTATAGCTGAAACAATTGAAAAAGGTCATCAGATTCTTCCCGGGGCTCATCGGTTTAATCATTATGTACAATTACTAAAGGGAAGATCAGTAGCCGTTTTTGCCAATCAAACCACTGTGGTTGGTCATACCCATCTTATAGACACTCTTAGAAAACAAGGTGTAGTCATCAGGAGAATATTTTCGCCCGAACATGGCTTTAGGGGGACTGCCGATGCCGGAGAAAAAGTGGGTAACTATACCGATGCACAAACCGGGATACCGGTTGTTTCATTATATGGTAAAAAAAGAGAGCTTTCTAAAGAAGACGTTGACGATGTAGATGTACTTATTTTCGATATCCAGGATGTGGGTGTACGATTTTATACCTATATCTCCTCTCTCCAGGAGTTTATGGAGTCTGCAATGAGGTTGAATAAACCATTGCTCATTTTGGACCGCCCAAATCCTAATGGTTTTTATGTGGATGGACCGGTGCTGGAAAAGAAATATGCTTCTTTCGTAGGTAAGCAGCCTGTACCTGTTGTTTATGGGATGACAATCGGAGAGTATGCATATATGCTATTGAAGGAAAATATGCTTGACGTCCGGACCTCATATATATCGGAGGTGTTTATTGATCCGCAGCCCGCGACCAATATAGATTTGTCAAAATTCAGCTTAACGATAGTGACCTGTTCGGGTTATACCCATCATCAAAAATATGTATTGCCTGTACGCCCTTCGCCCAATTTGCCCGATATGCAGTCCATATATCTTTACCCCTCCACCTGCTTTTTTGAAGGAACCGTATTGAGCGAAGGCAGGGGAACTTCCAAACCCTTCCAGGTATTCGGGCATCCTTCTCTCCCAAAAAATTTATTCTCTTTTACACCTAACCCAACGGAAGGAGCTAAGCAGTCAAAACTTTACGGACAAGTGTGCTATGGCTGGGATTTAAGCGGAACGGTGGAAGAAGTATTGCAAAAAACAGATAATAAAGTACAGTTAAAATGGCTTATAGAAGCATACCGGCTTTTTCCCGAGAAGGATAAATTTTTCATTTTGCCTAAATCCGGAAAGATGGATGATTCGTTTTTTAATAAGTTAGCCGGTAATAACCAATTGTGGCAGCAGGTAAAAAACGGAGTGAAGGAAGAAGATATCCGGAAGAGCTGGGAGCCTGCATTGACTGCTTTTAAGAAGGTGAGAAAAAAATACCTGTTGTACGAAGATTTTCCTTCAGCTCGCTGAAATACCGGTTAATTTTGCGCTCATGCAAACTCAACCGCAATTCCCTTTATCGGGTAGGAAAGACTGGCGTATTGTGTTTATGGGTACACCGGAATTTGCCGTTGCCTCCTTAGATGCCCTGTTACAGGCGGGTTATCATGTGGTGGCGGTGATTACTGCACCTAATCGCCCGGCAGGAAGAGGGATGAAGCTTAGCGAAAGTGCCGTAAAAAAGTATGCTTTAGAAAAAGGGTTAAAGATTTTAC
>JACFNM010000117.1:0-893 GCA_019454915.1 Chitinophagaceae bacterium | reverse complement strand
CTGTTAAATTAAAAGATCCGGATTTTCTGAACGAATTAAAATCGCTGAATGCAGATTTGCAGGTGGTGGTTGCTTTTCGCATGTTGCCGGAAGTGGTATGGAATATGCCGCCAATGGGCACTATAAATGTTCATGGTTCATTGCTCCCGCAGTACCGGGGGGCTGCGCCCATCAACTGGGCAATTATTAATGGAGAAAAAGAAACAGGAGTAACCACTTTCAAATTACAGCATGAAATAGATACCGGCAATATTCTATTACAAAAAGCAATAGCAATAAGAGAGGATGAAACCGCGGGAGAATTGCATGACCGTATGAAAGATATCGGAGCTGCGCTTCTGGTGGATACACTCAAAAAAATGGAAGAAGGGGGCATTGAGGAGACGGTACAATCTAAGATTATGGATGGTACTATTCAACTAAAACATGCTCCAAAAATTTTTACCGACACCTGCAGGATTGACTGGAATAAACCGGTGGACGAAATATATAATTTGATAAGAGGCTTATCACCCTATCCGGGAGCGTTTATGTTGCTGGGCGATAAAACAATAAAAATTTTCAGCGCTAAGAAAATCGTAACGTCCCCCTCAATTCCCCCGGGAGCATATAAAACGGACGGAAAAAACGTATTACGATTCGCTGCACAGGACGGTTATATTGAAGTGCTTGAACTGCAATTAGAGGGAAAGAAGAGAATGATGGTTGATGCTTTTTTGAGGGGATATAAGGTCTGAAAAAGCGCTCGAAGAAACGGAGGCGAGGACAACCTAAGCCTCACTAATCCTCCGTAATTTCTCTTACCAAAAATAAATTTCTCCTGACTTGTCCCCTTAAAATTTAGTGCGGTCATAAGATACTGTTTATCAGCTATTTAGTGTTTTATTTGTGTA
>JACFNM010000664.1:950-1345 GCA_019454915.1 Chitinophagaceae bacterium | reverse complement strand
CCGGGAGGTTGATGTGCGGCATCTCGAAATGCCGATGCCCATGATGACCATATTGGAGGCGCTGGAAACCCTGCCGGAAAATAAAGCGCTGTATGTTCATCATAAAAGAATACCGGTATTTCTGCTCACCGAACTGAAAGACCGGCAATTTGAATACCGGATAAAGGAAGTGCAGGAAGGTGAGGTTTATTTGCTGATTTTTAAAAACCAATAAACAAATATGTTGACACCGCTGATGGGTGGTTTACAACAAACCACTAATTACAGAGTGGTTTTACCGTTTTATGTTTTCGCTTCCATATCCTTTGTCGTAGCAACTGTTCTACTGTTGCTTCATACCGACATTGCCGGTATTCATTATTTCAATCCCTATACGCTGGCGATTACACACGTGA
>JACFNM010000664.1:0-940 GCA_019454915.1 Chitinophagaceae bacterium | reverse complement strand
TAGGATGGGGAACCATGATTATTTTCGGCGCTTCTCATCAGTTGCTGCCGGTGCTGGTGGAAGGCAAGCTGGACAGTACGTCGCTGGCCTATCTCACTTTCTTTTTTGCCGGTGTGGGAATACCCATTCTTATTGTAGGCTTTTACATTTTTCATACCGGCTGGGTATTGCAAACGGGCGCTTTGTTGATCAATATAGCTATCATATTCTATTTAATCAACGTCCTCCGGAGTTCTTTCAAGAGTAAGAAACGCAGTGTGCATGCCTGGTACATCATCACTGCATCTTTGTGGCTGTTCTCCACTACCTTCTTCGGATTTCTGCTGGTTTATAATCTCAACCACTCCATTTTGCCTTCCGATTCAGTTTCCTATCTTTCTATCCATGCTCATTTGGGATTAGTCGGCTGGTTCCTGCTAATGGTGATCGGCGTGGGTTCCCGGCTGATCCCCATGTTCCTGATATCGAAATACACCAATGAAAAAGCTTTATGGTGGATATTTATCTTAATCAACTCCGGCCTGATCAGTTTCATCATCTTCCGGACACTCTCCTTTGGTTCGGCCTATTTCTATATCTCTATTCTTCTCATACTCACGGCTGTTATTTTATTCGGGCGACATTGTAAGAAAGCGCATAAAGTGAGAATCCGGCGAAACGTGGATGAACAGATGAAGACCTCGCTGCTCTCCGTAATTCAAATGTTGCTGCCTGTTCTTATTCTGATTGTCGTATTATCCCTCCTGCCATCAAAGGATCATCCCAATATTGCGCTGCTGTATGGATTTTGTATTCTTTTCGGATGGATTACTGCCATCATTTTTGGAATGACTTTTAAAACCTTACCCTTTATTGTCTGGAACAGGGTGTATCATAAAAAAGCGCATGCGGGAAAAACGCCGGCGCCCAAAGAACTATTCAACGAGAAGGTTTACCATGC
>JACFNM010000663.1 GCA_019454915.1 Chitinophagaceae bacterium | reverse complement strand
AAGACTTTCAAAGAACTATCAGCCGATGCGGCTTAAATTAATTATTCTATAAAATAGAATAAAATTATACAAGATGAAGGAACTTCAGCCAGTCAATCAAAATGTACTGTTAGATTTAACCGAAGACAGAAAAGAGCAAAAGTCGGCGGGAGGTATTATTATACCCGATACAGCCAGAGAAAGGAAAAACATTGCACCTATCGTGGGACTGAGCAACATTTCCAATGCAGAAATCGCTATCGGCGACATTGTGATTTACAATCCGCACAGCGGTAATGAAATTGAATTTGAAGGCAAGAAATACCTGGTTATTCAGTATGCCGATATCTGGGCAAAAGTGGTGGAAACGGAAGAAATTTAACTCTGACCCTAATCTAAGCGATTACGACCTTGATTCCGGCTGTCTCCAATTTCTTTTTATCTTCCTCCGGAATGCCTTCGTCGGTAACCAAAACATCAATGTCATTGATATCGGCAATGAATGCAAAACTCCTTTTGTGAAACTTGGTGGAATCGGCCACTACGATCACCTGTTTGGAAATAGCTATCATTACCCGGTTGAGGTGCGCTTCTTCCATATTGGGCGTTGACAACCCATGCGTAACACTGAATCCGTCAACGGCAAGAAAGAGCTTGTCGCAGAAATAGTTTTTAAAGCTTTCTTCAGCCGAAGTGCCAATCAGTGAAAGAGAATTCTTACGCAAAGAACCTCCCGGAATAATTATATTGACCTTTGGATGCTCCGCCAACTGATTGGCAATATTCATTGCATTGGTAATCACGGTCAATTCCCCCACTGCACCCAGGTTCTTCGCTATCTCCATTGTGGTGGTGCCGGAATCAAGGATGATGGTATCACCCGGCTCAATTAAATTAGCCGCAGCTTTGCCGATACGTCTCTTTTGGGCAAAGTTTTGCTTATTCTTGTCGGATATTGTAAAGTCCATTCCCACCCGGTCTATTTTGATCGCCCCGCCCCTGGTCCGGATCAACGTATTCTTCTGTTCCAGTCTCCTGAGATCATTGCGGATGGTCACCTCGCTCACTTTTAATACGTCGCTCAATGAGCTTACATCTACCTGGCCCTTTTTTTCCAGTTCTTCAAGGATAATCACCCTGCGTTGCAAAGTAGTTTTATCTCCGGGTTTTCGCATATACTTACAGTCTTTGGGTGCAAAATAAACGTTTCCTTTTGCATAAGGGGAAAATTTCCATACATAAATATATGAAACATTTTGAAAGTAAAATATTTGCAGATAATAAGGATATTTGAATATATTTGAAAGATAATCGAAACGAAATGAAATGAGAAGAATTGTCAGAGACAGGATGAACGGATATACGTTG
>JACFNM010000662.1 GCA_019454915.1 Chitinophagaceae bacterium | reverse complement strand
CTGCCGAAGCGGCAATAGCCGCAGGGCAGGAAGGAAAATTCTGGGAAATGCACAACATTTTGTTGAAGCATCAGCGGACTCTGGGTACCATTAGCCTGAAGGGCTATGCGCGGGAGGTCGGTGTGACGGCCAAGAGTTTTCTGGATGATTTAATGAATTCGAAGTACGGTTGGTATGTGAGGGATGACCAGATGCAGGCGGTAGATGCAGGCGTTACGGAGGTGCCGGCGCTTTTTATTAACGGAACGCGGTTCACGGCAAAACCTACTATACAGAACCTCTCCGATGCCATTAATCAGGCCTTGAAATCAGGAAAGAAATTACAGCAGAGAGCCTGATGAGCCAATTCCGGAACATAATAAGCCGCGCTTAGCCAAACTGTATCGCAGATTACGCATGAGGAGAAAAATCGTTTTTCTGTTGAACCCCATCGCAGGAGGAAAGAACAAATCACGCGTCAGGCAGGTTATAGAAACCTGGGCGAATCGCTCGGGGCTGGATTTTGAAATACAGGTGACAAATGCGGAAGGTGATTATGGGCTGCTGCGCAGGAAAATTGCTGATGAGCGGATCACAGATATTGTCATTGCCGGTGGAGACGGAACAATAAACAGCGTGGTGGATGCATTGAGGGATACGGGCGTTTGTTTCGGAATTATTCCAATGGGATCGGGGAATGGTCTGGCGCTTACTGCGGGGATACCGAAAAATCCCCGGAAGGCTTTGGATCTCGTTTTACATGGAAAGCCGACCGCGACCGATGCATTTATCATTAATGAAAAGTTTTCCTGTATGCTGAGCGGCATCGGGTTTGATGCGCAGGTAGCCCACGATTTTGCCCGGCAGGAACGAAGGGGACTGGCCACTTATGTGTAGCTGACCTATCAGAATTTTTTGAGGGCGAAGCCTTATCGTTTTGAGATCTCCACCGGCCAGTTTTCCGTTAAAACGGAGGCCTTCTTTATCAGTGTGGCCAATAGTAACCAATTCGGCAACCATTTTACCATAGCCCCAAAGGCGAGTTTAAATGACGGCTTATTGGATATTGTGATTGTACCCAAAATGTCTAAAAGCAGGATGTTGTTTTCTATTCTTCGTCATATCCGGACGGGCAATGTAGATCAGTTACAACACCGCGGTCGCAGGATTGTATATTTTCAGGCAAGCCGGCTTTCTATAAAAAACCCCGACACCGCGCCCCTGCACATAGACGGCGATCCGAAACTTAGCTCACCTTCATTTGATATTGCTATTATTCCGGACGCTTTTCAATTGATTCGTCCGCCGGAATAGTTTCATCCAGATCGGCTATGGTTTGAAAGGCTTTCGTATTGGCGGTAGAATTTAAGGATC
>JACFNM010000116.1 GCA_019454915.1 Chitinophagaceae bacterium | reverse complement strand
ACTATATTTCTATATTCTATCGGGCCGTGGTCGCCCTGAATGTAAATAGGTCCGGGCTCACCTTCATTACTGTCCAGCGCCCCTCCCGTAATGCCCGGAATGGCCTGGTTACAGATGATTTTTTTTCCGTTCAATACCACGTCAATCATCCTGCCCACGAGTGTGATGTCATAGCTCTGCCATTCACCTGCATCCTTAGCCGCCATTTCGCTCGGTGTAAGAAAGCCATAAACAGCACCCAACAAATGCTTCTCCGGTAACTTACCCTTACTGTCTTCTATCTGCACTTCATAGCGTCCTCTGAGGTATATTCCGCTATTGCTTCCGGTGGGACAACGAAATTCCACGTGTAGTTTAAAATCATTAAAGGTCCTTTCCGTGATTAGATTAGCGCCGGAATGAGGACTTTTCAATGCTCCGTTTTCAACCACCCATTGATTAGGCCCCAGGGCTTTCCAGCCAGTCAAATCTTTCCCATTAAACAACCTAATGGGTGTACTCCAAACGGGCGCCCTATCTCTTATCAGCAAAGGAGCTTTGCGTGCCGACCATTTGTAGGTATTACCATCAGCCGCAACCATAGTCCCTGAAATGGTTTCTCCATCTAAGGTACCTTCAAACTCCAGATCGTGATCTTCCTGCTCCCATTGAGGAGGAAGACTAAAACTTATTTTTCCATCTTTAAAATACACTGCTGAAACCGGGCGCGCACTGCCTGTAATTCCTACATACAAACCTACAAATCGCTTTGTTCCCGAATGGGTTACTTCCAGCCAGGCAGGGAATTTTTTATCTCCGTCCTCGATAGTAATATCCCACCGTCCTTCAATGGCAGGATCGGCCTGAAGCCCCCAAAAAACGGATATCTTCGCGGAAACGCTTACACCTATTAATACAAACAACCCTAACGATAATAAATGCCGATAAACCGATTTCATAGTAGTATATTTTATTCCGCTAAAATACTAAAGAAAAAGCGTTCAACATGAATTCTCCTTTTCAAGACAGACCGTTTAGTCCGTCCATAAAAAAATGCGTATTTTGGCTGCTAAATCGTACTAAAAAATTAAATCTTCATGAAGAGGTATCTAAACAGTATGAGCAGACTATTCCTTTTTCCCGCAGGCTGGATTTTCATTTTCGGGTATATAGGCAGTTGTTTCTATTCTGCCGGCGCTTTGGCACAGGCATCAGCCAGGTTGGCCGACTCCTATCACTTTAAAATAGGAATCACCTACGAGGTATCCCAGGGCAATAAAGACAAACCGAAAAAAGGTACGGAAATGAATATCTGGCTTTCGGATGAACATTACACGGGGGTCAATCCCGGCGGAAAAGCAGCTATGTTCATGATTTATGACTTAAAGGCCCAGAAGATGTTCACCCTGATGGAAGAACAGAAAATGGCCATGGTGATGGATGTGCAGAAAATGATGGAACAAATGGCGGGGGAAGCAAATACAAATGCAGAAGGCGAGTCGAATATCAAAATATCGAAAACCGGAAAATCGGAAAAAATCCTAAACTATAACTGTGACCAGTTTTTAATTGAAAATAGAGAAAACAAATCACTGGTTTGGATTACGAAAGAACTCGGATCCGGATTCGGGAATTATATACAAAGCATCGCCATGAGCATGCAGAAAAATAAAGGCTCTCAAAAAAACAGGACAATTCCTGCCTTCGGTGAAATGGTAGATGGTGTACTCCTGAAACTGGAGTCCAGCGATGGGTCTAAGGGAGAAATCACCCGTTTAGAAGCCATCGCTGTTCATCCTGAAGGGAAATCCATTAACACAGATGGTTACAAGGTCCTCAGCCTGGGCGGGTTCTAACATAATTTCACACGTTGATCAGCTGATCATTCATGTATAGTTCATCCTTCGGCAAATGTCCCCATATGGGACGTTGAAGGAATTGTTGTCTGTTGTCATTAAAACTTATACTGAACGCCTGCGCCGAATACTGCAAGCGGAAATCTGCCTTCACTGGTTAACCAGGAGCCGCTGTAGGTATAAGATCCGATGATATCTAAATGTGGCGAAACAGCACATCCTATCGTCGTGGAAACCACCGGACGAAGCTTCGTTCTTGAGTAACGATAATGCGCGCCTCCGCCATCTAACTCAATAAACCAACCGCCGGTTTCCCTGGTGAAATCCTGATGGAGATAACGCGGCGCACCAAAATTAAAGCGATATCCGGCCATCAATATTATTGCACTCATATTATTGTATTTTCCGTCATCAAATGAACCCCATAAAGGTCCGTCAGTCGGCATGGTATGTGTTCCCTTAACCGTCAGGACATACTGATTATAGGCGTCTGCATTCTGCTGGGCACTGAACATGAGTTTAGCATCCATCTCAATACCTAAAGTTGCCGGATAAGAAAATCCATTGTACGCCCCCTGCACATTAATAGCTACCTGGGGAGATTTCGTGGGAAAAGGAACCGACTTTTCAATAACCTGAGCCATTCCTGACTGCATAAAATAAACGGAGGAAATGAATCCCAGAAGTAAAAGCTTTCTCATTTTATAAAGATTGATTGAAACAAAAAGGCTTTTCCGTAATATCTGCTTCCGGATCATTGTCATCAATGATCATAGAAAAAGGATTCAGAATACAAAGATAAAAATGCGCTCTTTCAGATTTTAGCGCATTCGGTGAACGGTAGGTTTTTTTCGATTAATTGACCGGTTTCAGCGATTATTGTCCTCCTCCATTCGCTAATTCCACTATAATCATTGATGCTGTTGACTTTTGTCAACAGATCGGAATGAACTTATAGAAAAGAAAACTTACGTTGATCATGACGCAAAACCATTCTTAAAATATTGCATAATGGCCGTCGGAAAATCTCCTATAGCCACTTCAGGTTCGGCTATCTCCGGATGCCAGAGTTTCTCCCACTCAAAACTATAGAATCCTTTATATCCCCCGTTAGCGAGCGCCTGAATGGCTTCACCAATGGGAACCTCTCCCCTGCCAAGTAGAGTATATTGCAGTTTCCCGTTGACAAATTTTCCGTCTTTAATATGGGTATGACGTATATAGTTTTTCAATCGTGCATACACCTGTGAGGGCGACTCACGGGTTACAGTCCACATGTTGGCGATATCCCAAACCAATCCCACCTGCCTGTGCTTTGCACGCTGCATGATCAATTCCAGATCCTCACTATGAACGACGTCTCCATGCGTCTCCATCAACACCGTTACCCGGCTTCCTTTGGCATGGTCTCCCAGGGTCAATAATCCATCTACTATTAAGTCCATTGTTTTACTCTTCTCCTGCCCTTCGGGAAACCTATTAGGGAATACCCGGATATAAGGACAATTGATTTGCTGTGCGAGATCAATAAACCTGCGTGCTTCATCCAAACTCTTTTCCCGCTCGCTACCCTCAGGAAAATGAAGATTGGCAGAAGAACCCAGTCCGGCAAATCGCAGGCCCTTATCTTTCATCAATGAGATCGTCGCCGCCCGGTTTTCAGCCGTATTGAACACGGGACTCTTAGGCAGATCCATTTCTCTTTTTATACCGCGTATTTCTATCCCCTTATACCCTTTGCTTACCGCAAAGTCAAGGATTTTTTCAAATTCCCAGTCGGGGCACCCTAAAGTGGAAAAGGCCAGTGGCGGCATCTTCTTCTTTAGGTCAAAAGAAGTTCCTGCAAGCGCTATCCCTGCAAGAGTAGCGGAAGTCAGTATAAAATTTCTCCGGCTAATCCTAATATCATACTGCATCGCTTATTTCAGATTTAAATCCCGAATGATATTTTGAATACGTGCATCCAAATCAGCGCTTACGCTGTCAAATTCTTTGGCACCGGGCAATTTATCATGTACGCTGAAATAGAATTTAATTTTGGGTTCGGTACCGGAGGGCCGGGCAGAAATTTTGCTGCCATCCGCCAAGATAAACTGTAGCACATTCGATTTTGGCAGGGTGATGTCCCATTGTTCGCCGGTTTCCGGATTACGGCCTTTTCTGAGTTCATAATCCAGCAAACGAACCACCTTTGAACCATTAATCTGCTTCGGCGTATTTTTGCGAAAGGATTCCATCATCTCGGCGATTTCTTCCTGCCCCCTCATTCCCTTCCTGGTGATAGAAATAAGCTTTTCTTTATAGAACCCGTACTGTACGTATAAATCAATCAGTTTCTCGTACAAACTCCGTCCCTTATTTTTTTCATAAGCGGCCATTTCACACAAAATAGCCACTGCACTCACTGCGTCTTTATCTCTTAGTTTAGAGCCCACCAATAATCCATAGCTCTCTTCCCCGCCTATAATATAATCCTCGTACCCTTCTTTTTCCTTAATGAGTTCCGCAATCCATTTAAACCCGGTCAACACATCATAGCAGGTAACTTTATTATCTGCTGCAATGCGGTTAATCATGTCCGTAGTTACTATGGTTTTAACCACCATATCATGATCCGTGGCAATTCCTTTAGCTTTCCTCGCTTCGATAAGATAGTTGAAAGCCAGCGTGGCCGTTTGATTTCCATTCAGCAGTACCCATTTGCCCTTGTGGTCTTTCACCGCGATGCCCACCCGGTCTGCATCCGGGTCTGTTCCTGCCAGAATATCGGCATTCAATTCTTCCGCTTTCTTAAGTCCGATACTCATGGCTTCGCTTTCTTCGGGATTCGGATAAACCACTGTTGGGAAGTTACCGTCGGGCTTTGATTGCTCTTCTACTATCGTCACATTGCTAAAACCATATCTTTTCAATAACTCCGGTACCAGCATAATACCCGTTCCATGTATGGGCGTATAGACAATCTTCAGGTCACGCTGCTTCGCGATTATATCGGGATAAACACTTAATCCCTTGGCCATTTGCCAATACGCTTCATCTACAGATTTGCCGATAATCTCAATGAGTTCCTCTCCCCCGCTCCACTTCACTTCATCTACAGACGCTATTTTATCCACCTCTGCAATCACATTCTTATCGTGCGGCGGCACCAATTGTCCTCCGTCATTCCAATACGCTTTATAACCGTTATATTCTTTGGGATTGTGAGAAGCGGTACACACCACACCTCCCTTACATCCCAGATGTCGGATGGCAAAGGAAAGCTCAGGGGTAGGACGCAGGGATTCAAACAGATAGACTTTAATACCGTTCGCTGCCATCACATGCGCAGTAATTTCGGCAAATTGCCGGCTGTTGTTACGGCTATCATGCGCAATGGCTATACTTATCCCTTCCTCAGGGAAAGCCTTTTTCAAATAATTAGCATAGCCCTGGGTGGCCATCCCTACCGTATATTTATTGATTCGATTGGTGCCGACTCCCATGATACCCCTCAAACCTCCTGTACCAAATTCCAGATTGCGATAAAAAGCTTCAACAATCTCATCGGGATTTTCCTTCAGCATTTTTTTTATTTCATTCTTAGTAACATCATCAAAAGCTCCATTGAGCCAGGCATCCACCCGCTCCTTAATTTTGGCGTCCATTTGTTATAATTAAAGTTTACAATTAAAATTTATCGTATATCGAATTTCGCAGGAAATAAGGAATTTCTCAAATTTATTCTAGCCAGGCCCCGGTAATTTCGCCTTTGTTCACTTCTACAAAAATATGCTCCTGAAGCGTAGTGGCAACGGCATAGCCGAAATAGTCAGTGTGTACGGGAAAGGTCTTGTGTGTTCGGTCAACCAGTGCAAGGGTTTGAATGTTTCGAGGATGGTCCTGTAGAAACAACCCGAGTACATACAACATGGTTTTACCGCTATTGGCTACATCATCCACCACGATGATTACTTTCTGATCAAAATTTTGTTTTTCACTCAGTTCAATACGCTGGGGATATCGTTTATTATCCACCGTAACGTCCAGAATATGAATCCTCCCTTTAAACACCGGTTGCACCAACTCCTTCAGTTTACGGGCAATCACAGACCCATTCTCCCGAATCCCGGCCAGAATAATCTCTTCTTCCCCCACATTCCTTTCTGCTATTTCATAAGCCAGCCGGATCATTATTTTATCTATCTTTTCTTTCTTCAGAATATAGTTCTTCATCCTGCATGTTAATTAAGCTTATCAAAACTAAGCGGTATAAATGAATAAAACAATTCGCTTTAACATCTTATCTTAGCATAACAACTCTCCAAACATGCAGATCGTTTCGCAGGTTATCTTTCTATTGGCAGTGGTGGGGGGCATTGGCCTCTTTGTCCGGCGTTTGTCCGGCATTCGCAAAAATATCCTGTTGGGCAAGGAGGCAGATTACAGCGATAATCCGTCTGAGCGCTGGAAAAATGTATTTCTGCTGGCATTTGGACAGAAAAAAATGTTTCGGAACCCGTTCGTAGCGGTTTTGCATTTCTTTGTTTATGCCGGTTTTATCATTATCAATATTGAAATCCTGGAGATTATCTTAGATGGCGTTTTGGGAACTCATCGCTTGTTCGCACCTGCATTGGGCGGGCTCTACCATTTCTTAATTGATGCTTTCGAAATACTGGCGTTATTGGTCATCGTCTCCTGCGCTATTTTTCTGGCGCGACGGAATATCATTAAATTAAGGCGGTTTATAAGTAAAGATTTGGACGGATGGCCCAGGAGCGACGCCAATTATATCCTGATAACCGAAATCATACTGATGCTTCTTTTCCTCACCATGAATGCCACCGATTACTCTTTACAGGCAAAGGGTTATGGATCTTATGCCGCACAGCCTGTAGGGCCGTTCATCATATCGGGAAAACTGGCGCCTCTTTTTTCGGGTATGCAGGAACAATCTCTCGTCATCATTGAGAGAAGTTGCTGGTGGCTGCATATATTGGGCATACTGGCTTTTATGAATTACCTGCCTTATTCAAAACACCTGCACATCATTTTAGCGTTTCCTAACGCCTATTATGCCCGGTTGAAGCCGAAAGGAGAAATGAATAATATGCCGGCTGTACAAAATGAAGTGCTATATGCCATGCAGCCCGAACTTGCTCCTGCAGATGCCACGCCCCCGTCTCATTTTGGCGCCAAAGACGTATCTGACCTGTCGTGGCGAAATCTTCTTGATGCTTATTCCTGTACGGAGTGTGGGCGCTGTTCGGCTGCCTGCCCTGCCACTACTACCGGTAAATTATTATCACCCAGAAAAATAATGATGGCTACCCGCGACCGGTTGGAAGAAGTAGGTAAAAATATACAGAAAAACGGGAGTTTTCAGGAAGACGGCAAGAGTCTGTTGTACGACTATATAACTCCCGAAGAATTGCGCGCATGCACTACGTGTAACGCGTGCGTGGAAGAATGTCCCGTTAGCATCAGTCCGTTGGAAATTATTCTTGAGTTGCGTCGGTCGCTTATTATGGAAGAAAGCAACGCTCCGCAGGAATGGAATGCAATGTTTAATAATATTGAAAATAACTATGCCCCCTGGCAGTTTAGTCCCGAAGATCGGGGTAACTGGGCGAAAGAATAATTGATAAAGCTACATTCAGGGACTCGCTTTCGCCTTCACCCTGAGATTCACCTTTACAATATCTCCCATGGTAAGGCTTCCTTTCCCTACGTGATAGTCCCGCCTGTTCAATGAAAATTCGCCCTCAAAAATCATATCTCCGTTTTGTGGCGTTGCCTTAAAAGGAAAAGAAATTTCTTTCGTTACGTCCTTGATGGTCAACTTCCCGAAAACATAGAGATAAGCAGAATTTGTGCTCCTTGTAACTTTGGTGGAAACAAAATACATATAGGGGAATTTGGCCACGTCTAAGAAATCGTCGGAACGCACATGATTATCCCGCTGATTGATTCCTGTATGAAGTGATTCGGCTTTTATCTTTACATCAAAAACCGCATTTTGAAGTTGTTGTGCAGAAAAGACGATATGACCTTCAATTTCTCCAAAATTCCCACCCACATTAATACCAAAGTTCTTGACCTTAAATTCCACCACTGACTCCGAAGGCACCGGGGTATATTTTTGTGCCAAACACCGGTTGGCAACGCAAAAGATTAAAGCCGGAATAAGGAGCCGCTTCAGCATAATGAAGAAGTTTTAAGGGTTCCGTCAAAGATATACAAGTTGTTTGTCAATATCCAGATAGTATTCCGTCTTGTTGTCCCCCGGAAATAACCCGGAGGGTACAAGTATAATCACAATTTTCTGTTAGCTTTGAAAATAAAACTACGAAAATATGAATGTACCGTTCATGTCGGAGCTGTTCGCCAGGCAGGAAAATCCGGATATTTTGTTTTGGGTGGGATGTGCGGGTAGTTTTGACCAGAGAGCACAGAAGATAACCAAAGCTTTTGTAAGCATCCTGAATAAAGTACAGATTAAATTCGCCATCCTCGGAAAGGAAGAAGCCTGCACCGGAGACCCGGCAAGAAGGGCGGGAAATGAATTTCTTTTTCAAATGATGGCCTATCAAAATATCCAGACCTTAAATCATTACGGAATAAAAAAAATAGTAACCGCCTGCCCGCATTGTTTCAACATCATTAAGAACGAATATCCCGCTTTGGGTGGTAGCTACGAGATAATCCATCACAGCGTTTTCCTGCAGCAACTGATTGACGAGGGAAAAATACGCATGAAAGAAGGCGGTAGTTTTAAGGGAAAGAAAATCACCTATCACGACAGTTGTTACTTAGGTAGGGCCAATAACATTTATGAAGCGCCCCGTAAAGTACTGGAAGCCCTCGATGCCGAACTGGTGGAAATGAAACACTGCAGAAGCAGGGGCATGTGTTGTGGCGCGGGAGGAGCCCAGATGTGGAAAGAAGAAGAAAAGGGTTCTATCCGGATAAATCAGAAAAGAACACTGGAAGCGATTGAGACGGGTGCCGGCATCGTTGCGGCTGCCTGTCCTTACTGCAATACCATGCTTATGGACGGACTAAAAAGCCAGGAAAAAGAAGGCGAAATGGACGTGTTGGATATCGCCGAATTGGTCAATGCCTCAATGGAATAAATATGAAAGACATGAAATGGAAGACGCTGTCTTCTGAATATCTTTATAAAGCAACGTGGTTTACTATCCGTAAAGACAAATGTGAAACGCCGGAGCATAAAATCGTTTATCCCTACTATGTTTATGAGTTCCCAACCTGGGTAACGGCAGTAGCGCTTACCGAAAATAATGAGATAGTGATGGTGCGTCAATACCGGCATGCCCTTGGGGAAACGATTATGGAGATACCCGGAGGCTGTGTGGATGATACGGATCCTTCTTTACAGACCGCCATTGAACGCGAACTACTGGAGGAAACGGGCTACACCTTTTCCAGCTACGAGTACCTCGGCAAAATTTCACCAAACCCGTCCACAAACGATAATTTGATGCACATGTACCTCGCAAAGGGCGGGAAGAAAATTCAGGAGCAGCATTTAGACCACAATGAAGAGATAGACGTCTATCTTTTTAGCATTGAAGAGGTCGTCCAAATGCTAAAGGAAAACAGAATCGTTCAGGCACTGCACGCCACCTGTCTTTTTTATGGACTCAACAAATTGGGATACCTAAATTATTAAGAAGTAATATTATTCTTTTTCGGTTAAGTTGTAAATTTCCTGAATACCACGTAGTATTTTCTCAAAGTCAAGGTTCAGGTCTTTCAGTAAACCCGTCTTCATATCAAACACCCAACCATGAACAATAGGGTATCCTGTTTTTTCAAACTCCTGTTGTACACTGGCTAATTTGATAACATTGATGCACTGCTCCTGAACATTAAGTTCCACCAACCGGTCATACCGGCTCTTTTCATCTGTTATGGCATTCAGCTCATCTTTATGCAAACGGTACACGTCCCGGATATTTCTCAGCCATCCGTTCAATATTCCCAAATCCTTCGGTTGCATTGCTGCCTTTACTCCACCGCAACCATAATGCCCGCAGACGATGATGTGTTTCACATCCAATTGCCGGACGCCGTAATTAATCACAGACATCACGTTCAAATCGGTCGAGCAAACCAGGTTGGCAATATTCCGGTGAACGAATATTTCACCGGGGTCGAGCCCCATAATTTCATTGGGCGGTACCCTGCTGTCGCTACATCCGATAAAAAGATAATCGGGGTTTTGTTCGGATGCCAGTCTATTAAAAAAATCAGCATCTTCCTTTGTTTTTGATGCCACCCATTTCAGGTTATTAGCGAAAACTTCTTCGTATGTACTCATGTTATACGTTCTTAAAATTTTATACGCTCATTTTCAAGCTAATCTCAACACTATTGCAGGTTGTGAAATACTTTTTGCACGTCTTCATCCTGCTCCAGCCTGTCTACCAGTTTCAACACTTCCTGGGCCTGGTCTTCGGGCAGCTCCACCGTAGTGGCGGGAATCCATTCCACCTCGGCGCTAATCGGTGTAATATGTTTCTCTTCCAGCGCTTTCTGCATATTGCCGAAATCGGTAAAACCGGTACGCAATACGAGGATATCCTCTTCATTTTCACCGGTACTCTCTCCCATCTCCTCTAATCCGTAATCAATCAACTCCAATTCCAACTCTTCCGGATTCAATCCCGCGGGGTTCAGCTTAAAAACACCCATCTTCTTAAACTGGAACGCCACACTTCCGCTATTCCCGAGAGCGCCATTACCCTTATTAAAATGAGATTTCACATTGGCTACGGTTCGCACATGATTGTCTGTAGCAGTTTCTACCAAAATCGCGACGCCATGAGGTCCGTAACCCTCATACAAAATCTCTTCATAATTCTCCATCTCCTTACCCATCGCCCTTTTAATAGCCGCTTCAATTCTGTCCTTGGGCATATTAACGCTCTTGGCGTTCTGTATACAACGACGTAATGCCGGGTTTGTAGTCGGATCCGGCCCGCCCGCCTTAACAGCTATGGCTATTTCTTTTCCGATACGGGTAAATTGCTTGGCCATCCTATCCCAGCGGGCAAACATGGTGGCTTTACGAACTTCAAATATTCTTCCCATTAGAACAACAGATTTAAATTAATTCCATAAACGATTTTGTATTTATGACGCATAACCGGTATAATAACCTTAGCGATCTGGCTGCCAATTCTCCTACTTGTCCCAAAATGAACGGTGTTGAGGTAATTTAGTTGAATTCTGCTGTGCAAATGTAAGGGAATGAAAGAAAAGCAGAAAACGCCGGCAGCCGGCGATTATCAAAAACTGCGATTCCGGCTGGTTCGGGTAATTGATTATCGCCGGCAATAAAACCGGGAAAGCATTAAATTCATACTATCTTAGCAGCATGAGTGAACTTTCAATGGGGGATGCCCTGCGGTTATTTCTACAAAAAAGCCGGCTTAAAGGAAATATCCAGGCGCTGCAAATAACGGATGTATGGGAGCAATTGATGGGTAAAACCATTGCCCGTTATACAGACAAGATTCAGATCATTCAACGTACGCTTTTTATTACCACTTCGGTAGCGCCGTTAAAAAACGAGTTGTTTTTCCAGAAAGAAAAAATAATGCAACGGGTAAACGAAGCGTTGGGCGAGCCATTAATTACTGAAGTCGTCATCAACTAAGCACCACGCCGCGATTCGTTCCACATGGTTTCTATACTTTGATTA
>JACFNM010000661.1 GCA_019454915.1 Chitinophagaceae bacterium | reverse complement strand
GAACACGCATTCGCATCGCTGGTGGATGAGTACAGGGGACGGGTATTTGCGCATGTGCTCACCTATGTTAAAATTTACGATGAAGCCATAGAAATTGTGCAGGATATCTTTATTAAAATATGGATACAGCGGGACCGCCTGACAGAAGTAAAGGATTTTCCTGCTTACCTTTTTATTATCAGCCGCAATTACCTGGTTTCTGCGATCCGCAAGCGGGTAATGGACCGGGTGAGCCTGCAGGATGAAGATATGCTGCATGAAATTGTGCGCCCCGACAATACACTTGAAGCTAAAGAACTTGAAAAATATATTGCTGCCGCTGTGGCACAAATGCCTCCCCAACAACGCATGGTTTTTACCCTGAGCAGAAACTCCCGGCTTAGCCAGGAAGAAATAGCTGCTAAAATGAATATTAGCAAAAGAACAGTAAAGTTTCATATGACAGCGGCTTTAAATGCGTTGCGCCTGTTTTTAAAAGACGCTGATTATAAAGTGGTTCTCATTTTATTGCTGCTTCATTTTTATAATCTGTAAAAAAAATCCTTCACATACCTGTACCTGGCCTCCCGCATTGCGTCTTCATTAATAAAGCCGCTCTTTCAAGGAAACAGACTGTATGGATAAATCGAAATTTATTGACCTGATAGATAGTTATATAACCGGAACACTATCCGGCGAAGACTGGAAACAATTGAAATATGCGCTTGATGACCCTGAAAACCTGGCTTATCTTGATGAAGAACTGTTGTTGACTTTCCTGAACGATACCTATTTTATGGAAGAACTGGAGTCGGAAAAGGAGGCTATTAATGAGGGTGTAATACAGAAGATCAAAAGGTTGAATGAAAACAATCACCTGGCACAACACCCGATGGTGGCTGCCAAAAAGGCTTTTATACGGAACTGGCAGCGGGCGGCAGCGGTCCTGTTTTTTATGCTGGCGGGAGCGGTTTCGTGGTGGATATTTAATAATAGTAATAATGAAAAGCAGCATATTGATTTAGTCCAACATACCATAGATGTTCCGCCCGGGAAAAATGGCGCTATATTAAAACTGGCGGATGGAAGGGAATTAGTGTTAGACAGTCTTGCCGATGGTGTGGTGGCCACCCAGTTGGGAACGAAAGTGGAATTAAAGAATGGCCGGTTAGTATATGATGCTGATGAGAAAACCGCGGGAGAAATGTTGTTCAATACTATGACCACTCCTAAAGGCAGGCAGTTTCAACTGCTGTTACCCGATGGCACAAAAGTGTGGTTGAATGCCGCCAGCTCCATCACCTATCCCGCTTTTTTTGCCGGCGATTCCCGTCGCGTTAAAGTTTCGGGGGAAGCTTATTTTGAGGTCGCCAAAATGAA
>JACFNM010000660.1 GCA_019454915.1 Chitinophagaceae bacterium | reverse complement strand
AACTGTAATGACGATACACGTATTGTTAAAATCGAATTTTTCCCTGTTCAGGTTGAGATGGTTAAAACAGGAAACTAATTCGAAGTCACTTTATAGAAAAGCCGGTTGCGTTTGTTCAGACCCAACCGGTTTTTTACAGCCATCTGAAATTAATCCAGAGGCGTGTGCGTAGTTATCGCCATCCGGTTCCAGCCGTTAATTGCTACAATCCCCATGATAACTGCTACCAATTCCTGTTGGGTTAAATGTTTTGCTACTTCTTCATAAACGTCATCCGGCACATGATGCTCTGAAATTTTCGTCATAGCTTCCGTCAATGCCAGCACTGCTCTCTCTTTTTCCGTAAACAAATCGGTCTCTCTCCAGGCATCCAACAGAAATAGACGCTGGGCCGTCTCCCCTAATTTCATCGCATCACGGCTATGCATATTGATACAATAATGACAACCATTTATTTGTGAAGCTCTCATTTTGATGAGGTGATATAATTTTTTATCCAGTCCGGTTTGTTCAACATACTTTTCTAACATAATCATGGGTTCATAAGCCTTTGGATCTGCTTTGTATAAATTAATTCTCTCTTTCATAATAAAATATTTTAAAGATCAATAAAATGATAACTCTTTTCGGGCTCGGTAAGTCTAAAAAAGGGTGTACAAATTTCCCATTAATTTCCGGTTTTGAAGAACAGAAAAAAAAATTATCATCTCCCATTCCCGCCCCTATAGTGTCGCGCCAAACAATCTGATACAGGTTAATACTTAAGAAGTAGCGTCAAAATATACATCTCTGCCGGAGAAGTAATATTTTTAATACAGCCAAATCCAAACATTACGAAATACCATTTTACTAATTTTATTCGTATGCCAATACCGCATTACAACCAGATAGCCGGGCAGGATACAGGAAGGCTGATTAGTATCAGCGACGGCGTATTTGCAGTAGCCCTTACCTTATTAATGCTCGAATTGCGGATTCCGATTATGGAAGGCATTCATTCCGATGCACAACTAATAGACCTCTTCATCGCACGCTATCCTAAATTTCTGGTATCGTTTCTCGCTTTTATGACCAGCGGGATATTCTGGATGGGGCATTCAGCACAATATAAACATATCATTATTTGCATTTATATCCGGTAAAAAATCATGAATCAGGAGCTTTGCAAATTCCTGGTCGCTCAGGAAAACGATTACGCGACAGCGTTGTCAGAAATTAAATCCGGTCGGAAAAAGACTCATTGGATGTGGTATATATTTCCCCAAATAGCAGGTCTGGGACAAAGCGAAATTTCAAAATACTATGCCATTCGTGATTTGGACGAAGCAAAAACCTATCTCAATCATCCCGTACTGGGATA
>JACFNM010000659.1 GCA_019454915.1 Chitinophagaceae bacterium | reverse complement strand
CAATATCGCAGAGCAAACTGGATTCGGATAACCGCAGGTATTTTTCAATGATTCCTGATTTCTGTTCATTACTCAGTAGTTCTTCATTCCTCAATCTTCTGAGCTTTACAAACCCGCTGTCTTCCAGTATCCGTTTGAACTGCCCGGCGCTGTCAATGAAATCCTGCACCAATTGCGGCTTCAGTGTTTGTTCAGGTACGATCGCTGTCCTGAGCAGGTTGGAAAAAAGAGAGCTGGACAGCTTTCTGCCTGCCGGTTTTTTGGCCAGGAAAATATAACAGCAATGGTCCAGGTATGGCCGTTCATTAAAGAACCGTTCGCTGCTGCGCGATAAAAAACTGTAATCTCCCTCCAGGAAATCAGCCTTATGGCTGCTATCTATGAACCAGTCCTGCTTGTGGAACACGGAATGCCTGGGGAGTATTTTAATGGCTTTGATCCATGCCTGGTGAAAGGCTTCGTATTCCTGGTCGCTAAGGGTAAAAATTTCCGGTAGCTCCGCCTTGAAGGCGATAGTAATATCTCCCTGTTTGCTCAGTATGCAATCCTGCTCCACGGCCATTACCGGTAATATGTCTTCCATCCGCTTTTCCATCTTCACTGTTTTGCCTTCACTTAAGTATTTTCCTGTTTAGAGTCGTTTCCCTTTTCGTTTACCACTGCGGAGTTTTTGCTGCTTGTTTTTTTGCTGTATTTTTTGGGACTGTCGAATGCGATTGTCTATAGGTTCCAGCCTGGCATTTAGAACCTCCTGCATAGGAAATTTTTCCAGCAACTCTGTTTCTTTTAAGCCGTATTGCCTGGCCACGGCGACAGGGTCCAGTTTGAGTTCATAGGGTATGCGGAGTATGGCGACATGGTCATCCGCCTGGTAAGCTCCGGCATTATAAATGACCTCTTTGCTTTTCGTATGGTACAGGCAAACATATTCCGTACCTTCTTCGTTCATGTCCAGTCGCGAAAGGTCAATTTTCCTGCTTACATCATTTGCATCCCTTAATTCTTTAAGTCTCCAGTCAACGATAAACCGGCTGCCATCAATATTTATACCCGGAAGTTCGCCTGCAAGTCTCCTCGCCAATTGCCCATTTACAGCGTATATGCCCCAGTTCCTTTCACTGCTCAGTTGATTGATACTGCGGGCAAGCTCATCACTGATAGCCTGGTTCTTTGACAGTATAAGCGCCGGCAGAATAATTTTCCTTAGATGATCGTTCTTTTCATCAGCTGCGACCAGGTTTGTCCATATATTTTTACTGTTGACATCATACAACATGGTAAAATAGCCACCTTCATCTTTAAGCTTGTCAAACCGAATACGGTTGCCTGTGTCCGCAGCATCCCTTAATTCCTCCTTAGCCGC
>JACFNM010000115.1 GCA_019454915.1 Chitinophagaceae bacterium | reverse complement strand
TACTAAGTTACGAAGATTCCAAACTCAGCGCCTGTATAGGCGATGTTGGTTCAACCAATCCCCTATATCTGATTTTAAGCGTTTAAAAACGACTTTAAATAGATAATTCGGCTTCTACGATGGGTCCCGTGTCTAATGTACCCAAATATTTGCCTGGAGGATTCGAACGAATACATTAGCCCTTTCAAGCTTTCCAAGAGAATAGAATACCGGATTGAAAATGCGGTTCTTAGATTATTGAAGAAGAAGTATCAGTTATCATCTATGAGAGCAATCTCCATTGTTCAATTGCAGACTTTTGGACTTGTTCTTTTTTTCCGGACATTGGTGTTTCCGTCGTGTCGCCGTTGTCGCGTATGTTGTCGGATAGGTATTGTGCAAGGCATACCAACAACAGAAGGGCGGCAAATCAAGATATTTCATCCGGAAGGAGGATTACAAAATCCACAAGATCCCGGCTAAGCGCTCATTGTATAATGGGTGACGTTGATGTAAAGAAGGACGGAGCCCCGGAAGAACATAAAGAGCGGGCTATTCAGTATTTCGAATTTTATATAGCTAATACCCTTCCTGTTCAAATCCTTCTTCATCTTCAAAGGAGCCGGGCTCATTTCCGATATTGAGCATTGAACCCATTAAATCCTTGAATTCGGTTTTTCCATCTGACACTTTTTTGCTGATTAAAGAATACGCGGATAGCCCATGCAATACCAGTTCCATCAATAAGGCGCTTTCTTTTTCATTGGCATGCGGGAAGGTTTTCTTTACCAGTCCGAATAATCCGTCCACTTTGTACAGTAACTGTATCTTTTCGCTGTCTGAAATATTAAAAAGCAAGTCTAACGTATTTCCTTTATCAAACCAGTTGATGATGGTGCGATAAGGATTAGGCTGTTGTTCTTTTTGCGCAGAGCGCCTCTTCTTCAAAGAATCAGGATTGGGAAAATACTGAACGAATTGAGTCCGGATGGCTTTGTTTAATAGATTGAAGGCTACCTGGTAAGGTCCTTCCTGTTCGCCTTCGTAAACCAGCTCCACTTTACCGGTGATGGAGGGAATGATACCATTCAGATCGGAAATCCATACCTGGGTTTGTTTTTCCTTATTGATGATCAATCTCCTTTCGGCAGTGCTGACAGCGTTTTCGAAAGCCGCTATTGGCAGCCGGGCTGAGACGCCGCTTTTTTGATCCACCATTTCACTTGCCCTCGCTTCGAAAGCTACCTGTTCAATCAGCCTTTTAATCAAATCGCTGATCTTTATTTTTTCACTTTGCTTTTTAGTGATATTCGCTTCCTGTTCCGTAATGGCGAGTGAGTCCTCGATGGTTTTTGGATAGTGGGTGAGGATCTGACTTTCAATTCTGTCTTTTAAAGGAGTCACTATCGAACCCCGGTTGGTATAATCTTCCGGGTTGGCGGTAAATACAAAAAGAATATCAAGAGGTAGCCTTAGCTTAAATCCGCGAATCTGGATATCTCCTTCCTGTAAAATATTAAAAAGTGCTACCTGGATTCTTGCCTGAAGGTCGGGCAACTCGTTGATGACGAAGATACCCCGATTACTCTTGGGTATAATACCGTAGTGAATGACCCGTTCATCTGCAAAGGTCAGTCGCAGGTTGGCGGCTTTGATGGGATCAATATCTCCAATCAGGTCGGCAACGCTCACGTCGGGCGTTGCCAGCTTTTCCCCATAGCGTTCGCTGCGGTGTATCCAGTGAATGGGTGTTTCATCTCCTTTTTCAGCAATGGTTTCCAGCGCATAGCGTGAAATGGGATGGAGCGGGTCGTCATTGATCTCGCTTCCGGTAATCACCGGTATAAATTCATCCAGTAAATCGGTCATCTGCCTCGCTATACGGGTCTTTGCCTGTCCTCTTAATCCGAGAAACAGGATATTATGCCTGGATAACAGCGCCGTTTCCGTGTCGGGAATCACGCTATCTTCATAACCGATGATGCCGGGGAATGTGGTCTCTCCCGACGCTAACTTCTTAATCAGGTTCTCTCTTATTTCTTCTTTTATACTCCGGGGCTTGTATCCTGTTTTCTTTAATTGTCCGATTGTTTTTGCTTGTATGTCTTTATTCATCGTTTGATTTCAATTTAAAATACGGATTTACGCTTTCCGCTTTCAAAATCACGGAAAATAAAACTACCGAGATTATCCAGCGATGCAAAGAACGCTTTTCCGTGATTGGTTTCCGTAAATTCCGTAACAAATCGTTGGAGATAAGGATCCGTAGCAATCATAAAAGTGGTTATGGGAATTTTTAACTTCTTGCATTGCGCAGCCAGATTAATACAACGGTTTATAATTCTACGGTCTAATCCAAAGGCGTTTTTATAATATCGTTTCCCTATTTTTAAGCAGGTAGGTTTCCCATCCGTGATCATGAAGATTTGTTTGTTCGGGTTTTTCCTTCTTCTCAAAATATCCATCGCCAATTCTAATCCCGCAACCGTATTGGTGTGATAGGGTCCTACCTGGAGGTATGGGATGTCTTTGATTTCGATAGGCCAGGCATCATTACCGAATACCACAATGTCCAATGTGTCTTTCGGATATTTGGTAGTTATGAGTTCGCTCAATGCCATCGCAACCTTCTTTGCCGGTGTAATCCTGTCTTCTCCATATAGGATCATTGAATGGGATATATCAATCATCAGGACGGTAGAAGTCTGGGACTTGAAATCGGTTTCTCTTATCTCGAGATCCTCTTCGTTTAAATTTAATTGATCTATCCCGTGATTGATTTGAGCGTTCCGTATCGAATTTACGAAGTCAATCTGTTCTATTCTGTCGCCAAACTGGAAGGGTCGGGTCTCGGGATTGATCTCATCGCCCTGCCCTGGTTTATGCGTTTGGTGGTTGCCTTTCCGGGATTTTTTTAGCTTGCCGAATATCTCTTCCAGACTTCTCTTGCGAATGCCTTTTTCTGTTTTGGGTGTTATTTTAAACGCTCCGTTTTCCGGATTTTCATCAATAAATCCTTTTTCTCTCAGGTCTTCGATGAAGTCGCCCATTCCATATTCATCATCCGTGAGCTGGTACTGCTGGTCTAACTGCGTGAGCCAGTTCAGCGCTTCGGCAGCGTCTCCACTGGTGTAGGTAAGTAACTGCATGAAGAGGTCGAGCAACTGCTCAAAACGTGTTTTACCACCCTCCCGTGGATCGAACAATGAAAAATGAAACCCTGGCATACCCACTCCGTCTTTGATAAACCTGATAATTGTTGCAAAAGATAAAACTGATGAGCACCGGGGTGGTAGGTTGACTATTTAGCCCACCCCAAAATACATATTGTATTTCTTTTGAACAGCTTGCAATTTAACACATTCGGGGCAGACGAAAATGTTATAAATCTTTTTCATAAGTCGAAAGTGAGTACAGTCCTCTGTTATTAAAGTAAAGTTTAATAGCTATGCACAAATAATGTATTTACCGGAGTAATGATTTGCTGAATACCCATGTTATTCCTGCAGTCGGGGGTTAGACGCAAATGTTCGCTCTCCTTTGTATTAAAAGAAGCGCGAACAGGATAAATCTACCGGATGATGATTATTCGTTTTGCCTCCCATAAACCGTTTTCCAGCCGATACCTGAGGAGATAGCTGCCACTAACCAGCGTTGGGCTTAAATCCATTCTTGTAGTGCCGTTTTGGACCGGGATCTTTTGCGCTAAGATCAGCCTTCCGGTGATATCGTACCATTCGGTGTGGATAATTGACGTGGTTAGCCCGGTAATATAGATGAAGTTTGAGGCCGGATTGGGGTAAACCGAGATATTGGATTTGACGAGGATTGTAGCTCTGATAATTTTTGAATAAGTAGTCTTACCATCCGTATCCGTGTATTTCAACCGATAATAATTATTTCCGGAGTTGGGATGCTCATCCTTTGCCGTATAATATTGGGAAGAGGGATCCGGTGAAGAAGCGGGTTTGCCGTTAACCGTTAAGATGGCTTCGAAATGTTCTCCATCCCGGCTTCTTTCAATTTGAAAAATACTGCCGGGTTTTGTAGGACCGCTTACCCAATTGAGATTTATACAGTCTTGTTTATTCTCTGCATTGAAGTCAATTAGTTCCACGGGAAGAATAATCATCTTCCTGAACCCGAGCGCGAAAGTTGAAAAGGAGTTGAAGGCAGTGGGAGAGGAGGTGGAGGTAATGTCTCCCGACACATTCATCGTAACAGTCGTCGGGTTTCCACCAATATCTGACCAGGCGGTCAGGTTGTTATAGGTGTTTTTAACTATAGTGGCTGCATATCCGTCTTCGGTAATATCGTTATCGCCATAGAATATTTGTATAGTCTGGTTACCACTTAGCCCTGCAACAGGCTGTTCCGTGCCACTGTTGTCCTTTCTTTGAATAGTGTAATAGTGCACAGAAGAAACCTTATCTACAGCCGGAGGCAGGGTATAACCGAGCGCAGCGGCGCTGGCATTATATAATTTAGCCCGGTAGGTATATAAGGCGTTATTTGTATGATTGACAGTTAATATCACCGGGCGGCAATCGCTGCCATTTCCTATCGGGAAATTTAACGAACTGCTTCCTGATGTAGATTTCTGGTATTGCATTGGTCCGTCTAAATAACTTGTTGACAGCGCCGTTCCTGCATCTACCGTTGAATTGTTTTTCATGGTTAAGATATCCGTATCCGAAGTATGCACGAGTCCCGATACCAATTGCAGACTGACCGATACATTAACGGGCGTGTGTAGGGATACACCGCCTCCGGTATTATTAACCACGGCTCGTGAAAAGGTGATAGCAGGTGTGCCCGGCGATACTTTAATGTGCTGTGCAGAGGAACCGTTGAGTACTGCTGTACCGGCGCCATCGCCAAAAGAGACAGGTGTAGATGAACTAACGGTTATATCGCCCGCATAAGTACAACTATATTGGTAATTGGGTTGAATAATGCCCGTACTGTTTTTGATGAATGTAACATCTTTCTGATAGCCGTCTGAAGCAGAAGATGCCATTCGGGCGATACCGGTTCCATTATTGGTAAAGGTTAAGTTTTTATGAAATATATTATTACCTGCACTGAAATCATTGGTAGTTCCCGTTTTTGTTGCATTGACGATTCCTTCAAAATTGCACCCATCGAAGAATAGCCCCGCACTGGTAGAAGTGATGTCTCCTCCGAATCGTGATGAAGGTCCGTAGCGAAGAATAGAGGCGCCGGTAAGGTTTAGGTTTTGTAGCGTACTGCCCGACTGGGTAAACTGTTTAAGCAACAAAGTGCCGGCTGTGAAGCCTGCAGATCCCACCGAGATAGTTTTTCCGGTGCTGAGGCTGGCAGAAGCCGTACTGTTGCCTGCACAGAATTGTACTCCTAATCCATTAGTTGAACTGACCTGGATATTCTCATTAAAGATCGTTCCGGTACTAAGATGGCTGACGAATATAGCTGTATTGCCGACAGGTGCGTTATAAAAAAATGTTGGTCCGTTAAACGTATTATTAGAACTGTTGTAGGCAACATATATGTGATGGGTTCCCAGGTTATTGAAAGTGACGTTATCATTAAATTCATCGCTATTTCCATTACCCAAAAGAAGATATCCCGATCCGGCATTAGTGAGTACTGTATTCTTATTGAATATATTATTTCCGGCGCTTGCGTCATTATTGCCACCCGTTTTGGTGGCGTTTACCGTGCCGTCAAAGATGCAACCGTTGAAGAATAGTCCCGGGCTGGCGGAAGTGATATCGCCGCCAAAATGAGACGAGGGACCAAATTGAAGATAGGTCGCAGAGCTGCCCATTAAGAGATTGACGGGTTCGTTACCCAGTTGCGTAAATTGCCTGAGGATAACATTACCGGAATTTATACCAAGGCTACCGGATAGAATTGTTTTGCCGGCAGAAAGGATGGTGGAGGCGGAATTATTTCCTCCGCAAAACTGGATTCCCGTGGAACTACCCGTTGCGTTTAAAATGATATTTCCATGAAATTCGTTTCCTGCGGAAGTCCAGGCAGGCAGAATCCTGCTTGAACCCGTGTTTGAGAAAGTAACGTCATCATTCCAGGTATCGGGCAAATTATTTCCAAATAAAAGGTAAGCCGGGCTGTTGTTCGTAAACGTACAGGGTTGATGAAAAATGTTGCCGCCCTGAGATGCGTTGTCTGTACCTCCCGTTTTAATAACATCCACCGTTCCGTGGAATGTGCTGCTATTCAGGTAGATATTCGGCGTATTAGCATTCAGGTCTCCGCCGATTACGGAGTTATGAGAGAAACGCAGCGTAGCATTTGTCCCTCCTAATGTCAGATTAACCGGCGCGCTGCCGTGTTGTGTAAAGGAGTATAGGTTTAGCGCTCCTTCATTGAAGCCGCCGCTACCTATCTTTATCGTCTTGCCGGCAGCAAGCCCGGGTTTACCGCTTCCAACAAACCCACCCAGATTTATATTACCCGTACCGGAGGACGTAACGATGATGTCATCGTTAAATTGGTCATCAGCATTGTATCCGAGCATAAAATATCCTGAATTGCTTTGTTGGTTAATCGTCAGAACACCGTTAAAGATATTTTGTCTTCCCTCGTTGTGATTATTGGTACCACCGGTTTTTGTAAAGTTGGCCCGCTGATTAAATATGCCTCCTCTGATATAGATATTTGCCGCCGTGACTTCCAGATCGCCGCCAATAGTGCAGGGGCTGCCGGCGTTATCTATGTAAAAAGCCGCATCATCAGTAAGAGACAGACTGATGGGGGCGTTTCCATACTGAACGAATCCTCCCAGTCGCAGGTGGCCGGCCTTAAATCCGTCAGACCCGATCTTTATGGTCTTTCCGGCAGCCAGTGTGGGCTGACCCCCGCCGTTTGTCCAGCCGAGATTAATACCGCCCGAACCAACAGCGTTAAGGATAATGTCATCGTTAAATTCATCATTCGAAGCGTAACCTAACATAAAGTACCCCGTGCTACTCTGTTGATTGATGGTGACGGTGCCATTAAAAATATTCAGCCTCCCTTCATTATGATTGCTGACTCCGCCTGTTTTGGTTATCACGACGTCTTCCAGAAAAGTTGTGCCCCTGATATAGACGTCGGGCGCAGTGACAGCAACGCTACCTCCGATAGACGTGAGATTGGGAGCCGAACCATAACCAAAATAAATTGAAGAGGTTCCAGTCCCCGTTAATATCACGGGCGTATTCCCCTGCTGGGTAAGCCCTTGAATGTATAAGTAACCGCTGCTTAGCCCATCAGGCCCGATGAAAATGGTTTTTCCGGGCGCCATGATAGCGCTGGAACCATTATTCCACGTAAGTGCAGTCCCGACAGAAGCCCCGCTTTGAGAGACATAGAAGTTACCGTTGAATAAATTATTGGCAGAGGCGTGCCCGAAAATAATCCGGTTAAGGCTATTGTTATTTGAATGTACATCTCCATGATAAACATCCGGCGAACCGTTTCCGAATGACCAGTACCCGGTTCCGCTTGTAGAGATATAATTTACAGATAGTTCGTCCTGAAAGATATTGCCTCCTGAGGAAGCATTGGTTTGATTACCGTCTGTTTTGGTTAAATTGACCCGTCCGTTAAAGGTGCTTCCGGAAAGATAAATATTGGGAGCGCTTACCGTTAAGGCGCCGCCGATGGCAGTTCCGGTTCCAAAATTCATTTCCGCGGTACCGGTCAGGTTTAAATTAACAGGAGCATTACCCAACTGTGTAAACCTTCTTATCAATAACCTGCCCGTAGAAAAGCCATCTCCGCCGATTTGAAGTGTATGTCCGGCTGTTTGTGTAGCCGATGCGGAGGTACTACTGTTACAAATGGTTATGTTACCGTCAGCCGAAGAATTATTAACGACGATATCTCCGTTGAATACCGTTCCCGAAGCTAACGGGCTTAACAGGATAGATGAGTTATTTGATGCGTAATTACTTACCGTAACGGTGCCGTTAAACCTATGATTAGTACCACTGTACGCGATGAACAGGTTGGCACTGCCGAGATTGTCAAAGTTTGCACTACTATTAAATACGTCGGCGCCTCCATTACCCAGCAATAAATATCCCGACCCGGCATTGGCGATAGTTACCGGAGCATTAAAGGTGTTATTTCTGTTGTTTCCATCATCTGTTGCACCCGTTTTAGTGATACTCACCGATTGTAGAAAAGTGCTATTCCGGATGCTGATGGAAGCAGCACTAAAGTTGCCGGGACAATCTAAAGTAAAGACGCCATTGCCAAAAGTCAATATATTGGCGTTGTTGACAAATAGCCCCCCATTACGAACGAGTCCCGAAGTAAATAAAGCATTGGGTCCGCTGACGATAAGCAGGTTGCCATTCAGGTCGAGTGTTCCGGAGGTAACGGTGATGTTATTGATAAAAGCTGTGGTGTTTAGCTTACAGTCGTTCGGGGCTGCCACGATGGTCACGTCATCGAGACCGCCGGGTACTCCCGCGGGAGTCCAGTTTGCTGCATTTCCCCAGGAGCCGGAAGTACTGCCATTCCAGGTATAAGACGTTTGTGCGTAAAGCACTTGAAAAGAAATTAAAAAGCTAACAACAGATAGAACTAATTTCATCTTAGTACAGTCATTAGGTTAGTATTAAATAAATTTCAGGGTAGGATATTGGCCGATACAAATAAATAACTAATGTTAAATAAGGGGTTTATCATTCTTTAATAAGTGTTTTTACCTCGTTAACGATAGGTGTAAAAACAGTTTTTCACGGAAAATATTGTAATTGGGCCGCCTCTTTTTTATCGCGCAGAAATTATAATTAAAGGATTACCAATATATTAGCTAATTTCTAATAGTAATTTCTCGCTTTATTTAACCCAATTTTGCAGTAAACTGAGAAATAGTCGGGAATGCTAAAACCCGAAACGGGTGTTCCTTCAAATGGTTTCGACTCCTTATAGATAGCGGGATGCTGTTTGCAAAGACTAAGACACTCCAGGGTAGTGGAGAGGCTATTGCAAAACCGTGGTTTAATACGGATTTTACGGTGGACAGATGTTGGCAGATTGCAAATAAAGATTCAAGCGGAAAGTAGAAGAAATCTTAAACTATGGCACATTTATTATAAAGTGCTTGTAGGAATAGTAACCAATTTGTAAACCCGGATTTAGCTGGCTAGTATAGTATGCTATGCCATGGTATGGTATACCGGGCCGGGCATCGGTTATTTTCTTATGAATCCTATTCCGTACCCATCTTCAGTAGATGGCCATAATGTAGCGAAGTGCATTTGATAGATTAATCCGTCGGACTACGTTCCCCGACTCCAAAATCTGCAATAGTCGTGGCCGGTATCCAAATCGTCGGGGCAAGGGATACTGTAGCTGATTCCATTTTTCATTTAGCGTTAATGGGGCTTTTTACGCATAGGCCAGGGTTTTGTGGTCAAAACGATATTGAAATAGAACTGCGATATCACATCTCTGGGTGCGTTGCGAAAAGATTGATAGTCGTTGCTCTTCCATGCCTTTTTGGTGAAACTTCCGGTGTATCCGGTTTGAATACCGATAGAAGCGTCGGGGCTTTTTTCAGGCGTGTAGGAAATGCCTCCACCGAGGCGATATACCAGAAAGCCATTTCTGAATTTCAGCGGACGAACAGCACTCTGTGTAACGGGAGAAGTCAATACATCGTTAAAATCAATATTTGAATTATCCTTATAAAAAATGGCCTGATAAGTTTCGTAGCCCAATCCGATTAAGGGGTATATCATCAGGTTCTCTTTGTAAGAAACGTTGTAGCCGGCATTAGCATTGAAGCCAATATAGCGAACGGTACTGCTTTTCTTGCTACTGTGTCCACCCACGCTATGACCAAGCGTGATACCGGCATCTGCGATTATCCTGTTTTTTTCTTTAAACCATCCCAGTCCGATTGTAGGAGTAAATGCGTTCAATTCTTTATACTGTGGCAGATGAGCTACAGCACGATTTATTTGTTTGAAAGGCTGGAAACTACCACCCAGACTCCGTGTAATAGAGGGAAATCCGGATTTTATTTTTTTGCTGATCTCCTTGTGGCGATCGTTTTCGTGTTGTGCTATACAGGGTAAGGCTACAAACAAAAGCATTGAAAAAATGATCGTCTTCATAAATTTTTTTTAAATAATTTTATTGAATTGAGTCGTTGTTTATTTCCAGGTGAAAGGATGTTTTTACTAAATTCACGAGACTTGTACTTCGTCAGAAATTGGAAGGGTAATTTTAACAATAGTACCTTTCCCGGGTGTTGAATTGATATTTAGTGTAGCTCCAATCATAATAGCTCTTTCTTTCATTCCCAACAAGCCCAATGTGTTTTTTTCGCCGGTACCTTTGATAATAAATCCCTGCCCGTTATCTTCAATGGTTAAAGTTAGATAATTCGTGGTAACGTCCAAACATACATTTATTCGGCTGGCTTTTGCATGACGTACAATATTAGTAAGGGATTCCTGACAGATGCGAAATAAACCAATCTTAGAAGAAGTCGGAATCCGGATGGTGTTTATAGACCGATTGAATACAACGGGGATTTGATAGCGGTTGGAGAACTCTTTACTATACCATTCTATAGCGGCTATCAGTCCCAGGTCTTCCAGGGGGCCTAATCGTAATTCAGATGCAAGTTTACGGACGAACTGCATCGCTTCACCTGCTGCCGTCTCCAGGCTGTTAATTTTTTCCTTAACTGATTCTTCCAATGAATCTCCAAGTCTCTTCTTTAACAGAAATACATCCATTTTGAAGCCCGTCAGCAGTTGACCCAATTCATCATGCATCTCCCGGGCAATATGTAACCGTTCTTCTTCTCTTATTTTTTCCATGTGTGCAGAAAGGTGACGCAGATGGTCGTTTAATTGCCTGGCTTCGATTACCTGTTCCTGCATAATTTTCTGATCCTTTTTAAGTTTGGCAGCCATGGCATTAAAAGCGCTTTCCAATCTGCCGACTTCGTCATCTCCGTGGATTTTTAAATTTAAAAAACTATTGCCGTCTGCCAGACTATTGGTGGCAGCAATCAGGGTTTTCAGAGGTTGTGTAAGATAACGGCTGATAAGCCATGCAGTCAGCATCCCTAATAGACTGAGCAGGAGTCCTGTAGTGATGAGCCAATGTAAAAATTGGTTCGAAGTTTGCAGTAATGACTGGTAAGGGAACTCAATGATTGCTAACCAGGGAGTTCCCGGAATCTTCTTTACGGCGCCGATGAACTTTTCGTTCTGACCCTGTTTTCGGGTGAATACATCCTCGTCTCCCGATTCCAGTAGAGAAAGGTGATATTTGACGGGTTGTAGTAAATCTGTCCAGAGAGTTCCATCGTCATTCCCCACGTACAGTGTGGCGCCTCCGCCTGCAAGTTTTGAAAATTGCCTGATGACGGCCGAAGTAATTTTCACCTTTCTGTAGTTGATAATGAATCCTAACGGCTTATTATTTTCCGTGAGCGGCACGATGATGGGATAGAAGATGGAACTGTCTTTTTGATAGAATTTTCCTGCGCGGGTTTGCATTGGGTTGGAATACCTCGTTTCTGTCAGGGAGCTATTTTCGGTAGAAGACGAACCCGGATGCTTTTCTACACTTAATAATAATTTCATACTACTATCTCTCAGTTCTATCGTCGTACTGGAACCGTCCTGACGCAGGAGATCGTTGAGCAATAGTGATACCTTATTATAATCGGCGGAATCCCTTTTTAAATAATATTGAAAGGTTTCCGGCAGGATGGATGACAAGGTGGTAACACCGGC
>JACFNM010000658.1 GCA_019454915.1 Chitinophagaceae bacterium | reverse complement strand
AAAATGATCTTCGCATAATATTCTTCTGTTTTCAAAGTCTCTGCATCCAGTATGCGGATTCCCTTTGCCCGTTTGCTATCCTTATCATAGATGACCTCCATCACGATAGAAAAAGGTCGCAGCGTGAGATTGCCTGTTTTTTGCGCAGCAGGCAGGGTAGCCGAATTGCTGCTGAAATAGCCGGCATAAGGGCAGCCTTCATGACACTTGTTTCTATATTGACACGGACCTCTGTCGCCGATCCTTTGAGTATGGTTAGCTGTTCTTCCGATGATCATTCTCCTGCCGTCGGTAAACACTTTGCTTATCCGTTCCGCTACGTGCTTTTCAAGACAATTCATTTCCATAGGCGGCTGAAACTTCCCATCCGGCAATTGCGGAAGTCCTTCTAAAGAACCGCTAATCCCCACAAACGGCTCCACATAATCATACCATGGGGCAATATCTTTATACCTGATCGGCCAATCAACACCGAAGCCATCCTTTGCATTGGCTTCGAAATCTATGTCGCTCCAGCGATAGCATTGACGTCCCCAGGTGAGAGAACGCCCTCCTACGTGATAGCCTCGTATCCAGTCGAACGGTTTTACCTGGTTGTAAGGGTTGTCCACGTCACTGACAAAAAAGTGTTTTGATACTTCGTTGTAAGCATAACACTTACTCTGAATCGGGCTTTCCTGCCTATTCTCCTGCGTCAGGTTGCCGTGATGTTTTAGCTCCCACGGATTAAGCGAAGTACCGGTATAATCTTTGGGATGTTCCACATTTCTTCCGCGCTCCAACACCAGCGTTTTCAATCCTTTTTCGCAGAGTTCTTTAGCGGCCCATCCGCCACTAATCCCCGACCCCACTACAATAGCATCATAGGTGTTTTGCGTGGTGGCCTTATTGTTAATATTCGTGCTGTCATTCGGCATAACTAAAGCAAATCGTTTTCTGTTCTGTAAATAAATTTATCTCTTAAAGGATTCGTATAGTCTTATATAAAGCAAATCATCAGATAATAATCACTGATTATCCATTTTGCTTATCATATTATAGATTCCCTTTCTTCAGTTCACTGACTGCGTGATCTGCCGCACGGGCGGTGAAAGCCATATATCCCAGTGACGGATTCACACAGGAAGCGGAGGTCATGAATGAACCATCCGTTACAAACACATTCGGCGCATCCCACACCTGATTCCATTTATTTAACACGGAAGTCTTCGGATCTTTACCCATGCGTGCCGTTCCCATCTCATGGATGCCCCTGCCTAAGGTACCATCTCCGTCATTACCTGTCACATTTTTTACTCCGGCAGCCTCCAGCATTTCAATGGCATCATTCAGCATGTCTTTGCGCATATTCCTTTCATTCTCCTTATAT
>JACFNM010000114.1:10172-11755 GCA_019454915.1 Chitinophagaceae bacterium | reverse complement strand
ACCGGGCGCTGGTTGGCGCTGCTGACAAAACCTCGTTCCGGGTTCACTGAATGGGGATTTTCTTCAACCGTAATCAGTCCCTGCCATAAATAACTGCTGTCCTGTCCCGGCATAATATATACCCCTTGTCTGTCCCACAGGGCCGGAAAGACACCTTGTTGCCATATAGCGATATCGCCGGATTTGGAGGCAAACACCACATTCTGGGCCGGAGTTCCAAAATAGGATATAGCCTGCTTATACTCTTCATAATTATTCGCCCTGTCCAAATAATGCCACATCAATAACTCATTCGACGCGTCATGCGCTTTCCAGCGTACCGCAAGGTTTGAGCCAGGCTCCGTTGAAGCCGGGAAACTTTCATCATACATTACGGGACCAAAAGCCGTATAGGCAACCGTGTCAAACACCGTCGGCTGATCCTTTACTTTTATGATTTCTATCCGCTGCTCCGTATTCCTCCAGGAACCGTCGAACCAATATTTGGTTTTCGTATTGTCTTTAAATCTGATAGCGTAATAATCCATCACGTCCCGTCCCGAATTAGTAAATCCGAAAGCTATGCTGTCATTAAATCCGATGATAACGCCCGGCGCTCCCGGAAAGCTGACACCATATGCATTCATTGATGGGGTCGTCATCTGCATTTCATACCAGATGGAAGGAAAGGAAAGTTCAAGGTGTGGGTCATTACAAAGAATAGGAACGCCGCTTTTTGTTTTGGCGCCGCTCACTGCCCAATTATTACTGCCGTTTGAAGGATCCGGCTTATCTATCTCCGTTAGTGAACCAGGCAGCCTATGCGTATACACGGAATCTACCCCAACAGGTGGTACGGGTTGTACAGAAGGCGGGCTATAAACCGTACCCGGGGGTATAATCGGCTGTAAAGAATCCGCCACCTGGGGGAACAATAACTGTAACGCCCTATCTCCGAAAAAATCTCTCGCTTTCGTCATGGGTATATCTTCCGAAAAACCCGCCAACGTGAAAGCCATTTGCTTAACAAACAAAGCCGTTTTTAGATTATTCCACCTCTCCGGTTTATACCCCAGTAATTTATATTCTATAGGTAACTGACTCTCCGGAAGTGCAGATATGTAGGCATTTACACCGGCGGTGTAGCTATCTACCTCTGACCTGGATATAGGGTCATTTTCTATAGTTTTAAGCATATTCTCAGCCGCATATACCATTCCCAATCGCCTTCTACCCCGGTCATAATTCAGAGCCTTATCCCCGATGATCTCACTGATCCGTCCGGCTGCAGCGAAGGTTTGAAATTCCATCTGCCACAGACGGAATTTTGCGTGCAGGTATCCCTGGATAAAATAAGCGTCTTCTTCATTATCCGCTACAATATGGGGCACCAGCCTGTCATCCAGATACACCGAAGCCTTGCCTTTTAACCCCGTCAAAACCAATTGTTGATTGAAATCCTGTGTATAAGGCTCTGCATTCTGCCAAAAGCCATGCTGCGGACTTAAAAACTTCCCAAGGGACAAAGGCAACAGTGCAGAAGAATTCAATACCACGATTAATGCAATTGCCAAGGCAGAAGAAAGAATAAAGAAAACAATGCG
>JACFNM010000114.1:0-10162 GCA_019454915.1 Chitinophagaceae bacterium | reverse complement strand
AATCGGTAAAATATTTAACTTCGACCGGCCTAATTGCCGGTTCATATCGTTTTCTTAGCCGGATGCAGGACTACTTGTACCTGTCGGCGTATTAAAACCACTTCAATTGGGTATTAGGTTTCCAATCCCATAATCAAAAAAGTTGTTTCCTATATTGAATTTACCTACTTTTGCACCCCAAAATACAAATATCCGCCGATTGGAATCAAAACCAGCAGGTGGGTAGATTGCCCCAAAGGCTCGCCAAGTGTGTCGTCTGTTCGACGCCGCCCCACGGGTATCATTTAAATACTTTCATTTTATGCCAAAGGTTAAAACCAATTCCAGCGCAAAGAAAAGGTTTAAAGTGACCGCCACAGGCAAGATTACACATCAAAAATCTTTTCGTCGTCACATTCTTACCAAAAAATCAAAAAAACGGAAGCGCGCCATGCGGATAGACGGTGTGGTGCATTCATCCAATATGGACTTCGTAAAACGACTCCTTCGTTTGAAATAAAAGGACGTCTTTCACTTGATTAACAGGAAAAGAAAAAGTATTTACAACCAGTTGTCATCTCCCTTTGAAAGAAGATGACCTTCAAAACACAATATTATGCCACGTTCAGTAAATTCCGCTGCATCTAAAGCGCGCCGGAAAAAGATATTAAAATCGGCTAAAGGTTACTACGGCAAACGTAAGAACGTATATACCGTTGCCAAAAACGTTGTTGAAAAAGGGCTGACTTACAGCTACGTAGGTCGTAAACTGAAGAAAAGAGAATACCGGGCGCTTTGGATTGCCCGTATTAATGCGGCTGTCCGCGAAGAGGGTTTCACGTATTCGCAGTTTATTTTCAAGTTACGTGAAAAAGGAATTGAACTCGACCGGAAAGTGCTGGCAGACCTGGCAATGAATGAACCCGAGAGCTTTAAGAGGTTGATTAGTTCGGTTAAATAGATAGGTTTTCCGTAAGAAATCAGGTCTCTTTTCGAAAGAGACGGATTTAGCCGGTAGTGAAAAAAATCACCACCGGTTTTTTATTGGAGAACATAGCAAAAAACTACATTTGCATTTTTATTACTCACCCTTTCAACTGCTCTTAGAACGAGATGAACAAATCATACACCGACCTGGTGAAACAAACCTTCTACTTTCCGCAGGAAGGTTTTGACGTAAAGGATGGTTATCTCCGATTTAATGAAATAGACCTGAAAGCGCTTATTGATAAATATGGTACGCCTTTAAAGCTTACGTATTTGCCCAAGATTGGGATGCAGATCAATAAAGCAAAAAAAATGTTTAAGGAAGCCTTCAAAAAATACCGCTATGAAGGAAAATATTTTTATTGCTACTGCACCAAGAGTTCGCACTTTGCCTTCATCGTGGAAGAAGCGCTGAAACATGAGATACACCTGGAGACATCTTATGCCTATGATATAGAAATCATCAACCGGCTCTATGAAAAGCGCAAAATAACCAAGGATATCCATATCATTTGCAACGGTTTTAAGCAAAAAAATTATACCTCCCGCATCGCCCGCTTATTAAACAACGGTTTTAAGAATGTCATTCCGGTTCTGGACAATAAAGATGAACTGGATGCTTACCGTCGCTCCGTAAAGGTTCCTTTCAAACTGGGTATACGGGTAGCAGCGGAAGAAGAACCTACTTTTCCGTTTTATACCTCGCGTTTGGGTATGAGAGCCCGGGACATCTTAGAATTTTATGTAGATAAAATTGAAGGCAACGAAGACAAGTTTCAACTGAAAATGCTCCATATTTTCCTAAACAAAGGAATTAAGGATGATATATACTATTGGAGTGAACTAAATAAAATCATTCATCTCTATTGCCAGCTTAAAAAGATTTGTCCTGAACTGGATTCCATTAATATCGGTGGCGGATTTCCTATCAAGCATTCCCTGGGCTTTGAATACGATTATCAGTTCATGATTAACGAGATTGTCAGGAATATCAAAAACGCCTGCAAAAAAGCCAAAGTTCCGATGCCCAATATCTATACCGAATTCGGCAGCTTCACCGTAGGCGAAAGCATGGCACATATTTATAGCGTACTGGGTCAAAAGGTACAAAATGACCGGGAAACCTGGTATATGATTGATTCTTCCTTCATTACTACCTTACCGGATACCTGGGGAATCGGAGAACGGTTTTTACTATTACCCATCAACAAATGGGACGAAGAATACCAACGGGTGGTACTGGGAGGCATGACCTGTGATAGCCATGACTATTACGACTCTGAAGAGCACATCAATGAGGTATTTTTGCCAAAAATTGTTAATGGCGAACCCTTGTATCTGGGCTTTTTTCACACCGGCGCTTATCAGGATCAGATAAGCGGATACGGTGGAATTAAACACTGCCTGATTCCGTCTCCCAAACACATCATTATCGAAGAAGACAAAAACGGAAAGTTAGTAGACTGGGTGTACGCTAAAGAACAATCCGCACAAAGCATGTTGAAAATTTTGGGCTACATTAAATAATGTTTTCCAATCGTTTCAGGAAAGGTTACAGCTTAATCAGTTTCTGCACATAACGATTCTTTCCGGTGGTGATCCGTACGAAATAGGTTCCGGCTGTAAGCCTGTTGGTGTAGATTATTTTTTCCTTAAGAACCTGATCCACTTCCTCCGCGAATAATAATTTCATATCGCTACTCAGTATTTCAATATATACATGACTAATCGCTTTCTTAAAGTCAATGCAGAAATAGTCACGGGCCGGTACGGGGTATAATCTGGGCATGTCGTCAGCATTATTAAGAAGGCTAATCATCTTTACCTGGCTAAAACTCTGTTTGCCGTCATAGTCAACCTGCTTTATACGGAATAACAGTTTCCCGGTTAAGGAGGTTAAATAAACGTAAGTGTAATCTGTTTCGATGTTTTCCCCGCCTTTTGCAGGCAGTATAGTTACCGGAGTAAAGTTTATGCCGTCAGTACTTTGTTGAACTTCGAAAAAACTATTATCTTGTTCATTAGTAGTGGTCCAGTTTAAGCGCACGCCTCCTTCCGTCTCCGCCACCTGGAAATTTAGCCAGTCCACCGGTAATGCTGCGTCTACCGTTCCGACTGTAAACCCCGACAGCCCATTACCAAAGATTCCGCTCACGATATAATCGTTTCCAAAGTTCTCAAGCGTGACTTCCGTATTGATAGATATATTTTCGCGGCCGATTATTTCAGCCGGGCCGGAAGAAACGGGCACCTTTGTTTTGATGATGCTGATATTTTCCCAATTTTTTCCTGTAGCTGATTCAAAACCTCTTTTCTCATTCCCCGTGTAATAAAGCTTAATCTCATATTTACCGGAATCATTATGATTTTGAGGTTCCACAAAAAAGGTTTTTCGGGCCACGTACTGCCCCACTGCTGTATAGGAAAAGTTAGCTGCGTCATTTCCCGCCCTGTCAATCCGAACCTTCGTACAGCCATAATCCCATGACGTAAGATTTTTTATACCGGCAATGATTTTCCTTTGGCTGGTTGTGTCATAGAAAAAAACTTCATCATAAGGTCCAAGATATTCTTCCGTTGATTCTGAAACAGCGCTTACCACCTCATTTCCGGGTAGGGAATAATCAAAAATGACAATAGGCTTAACTCCATTTAAATAAAAATTAATAAGAGAAAAATTCTTCGTGCAGTCTATCGTCTCATCTTCTATCATATTTCCCGCATCAACATCGCTACCGTCTGTATAAGCATGTATGATATCTGCGCTCCCGGTTCCTGTGGAACCATTATTAAAACACAGTTCTATAGCTATATTACGGGTACCATCCCAGGCAAAAGGCTGATCAAAGTTGAACATATTCCATCCGTCTATGGTTGTATAGGTATCCAGGTGTAATACGTTAGTCATATTATTGGCATACTGAACCCCTCCGTCCCGGGCCAGGTTAGTTAATTCTGTTTGCGCCAGGTTTATCCTTACATCTTTCAGCGGCCGATTTGATTTTTTTTCCAAAAAGAACCCAACCCCGGTGATAGCTCCGGATGACGGGATTCCGGCTCCGGACAATTCATCGTACCGGTAAAGAATTTGGGTTTTTTGCTTTAGCAATGCAGCATTAAAAATTTTAGCGTTGATAATCCGGTTGGAAAAAACACCAACGTCTGCCACAGCTTTCTCTCCCGGCACAACCGGACTGTAATCCGCAGGTTGAATAACAATTTTCATGAAGATATTGGCGGTTCCCTTTTCGGCAATCCCTTCTCCGGCATCTACCGTAAAGCCCAATTTCAATAGCCGCGGTGTTTTTGTACTCGCATTATTAAAAAGACGAATTTTAAAACTTGCCGGACTAACAGACCCGGCATGAAAGACAACAATATTACCTTCCGGGAAACTGAAATCACCGTTTTCTATAGCATCAGATGCTGAATCCACATATAGCGTGACAGTGGCATCCTCTAATGGATCTCCTCCAATCGTAAGATTAAACTGATAATCCTTATACTTCGCGCAGCCTGTAACATCAGAGGTGATTTTCATTAGCCGTATTTCGGATACGTCAAAGTTAATTTTGGGAGGACAATCAGGAGTCTCATGGGGCGCCAATGCTCCATTTGACAGATAAAGACTATTCCTCTCTTCCAGCAACATACTCGCCTTTATCCTTTCTTTTTGTCCGGGAGTAAACAGCGTATAACAATTCGTATAACTCATGAAGTTGCTTTCGGTACGAATATTATAAGGCTTATTTATACACGGATTATTTCCCGTCCGACAAGTAAAATCAACCTTTCCATCGGGCGTTATGTTATACGAAACGGGATCGGTATCGTCAACCATATCGCCTTTCCCTACCGGGCACTTATCATTAGCCGACGATCCGTAAAATGTGTGATAAAGAGAAAACGCATGTCCAATTTCATGCACCAGGGTTTTTGAACCCGGCTTCATCTGACTGCCTAACATTACCGTTCCATCAACGATATTCATTGTGGGAAAATACGCATATCCCGCTGTAAACTGCGCGCTCGTTTCATCCTGCCCGTTGATCTTATTGACTAAATAAACGTTGTAATAACTACTTCTATCCCAGGCAATCGGCTCCTTCATAGCCCGGTCTTTATCCGAGTCGATATTAGTAGCTCCGTTAGCCACATAATCCGCGTTCGCTGACATGTCCACCCTGTTGATTCCGGAAGTGGGATTACAATCGGGATCCCTCCTGGCCATTACAAAACGTAAGCCTATATCTCCTGCGGCATCAGATCCCGAAGGAGTCAACGATGGGTATGTTCCGCTATAGACAGCATTGAGATATTCTATGGCCGCTAATATCTGCGCGTCAGATGGATTATTTGAGGTACCAACAGAATCACCCGTGTGTAATACATGGACAACAACCGGAATGGTTAAAACATCCTCCTGGTATACTCTGAGGTGTTTCCCTGGCTTTCTTTGCTGAATTACATCAAAGATTTTTGTTTCATTTTGCAATAGCTTTCCGGCAAAATTCGCGTCAACTTTACGCAGAGTCGCGTTGGCCTGATCAAAACCACATACAGGCTGGCTGAATGCTGAAGCATTAATTATTAACATCCAACACAAAGTTGTAATAATGTTCTTCATAGTTACGTTATTACAATTCAAATATAGTTAAATAATAAAACCATATATATCTCTCTAATTCTGCGCCAATATGTTCAATATTAGTATTTTGACAGATTTCGATTCCTTAGCGGCTACTATTCATTTCGAAAAATTAGCTTCGCCACCAGGTCTGGAAACTTACTCCATTTGTACGGGAGGTAATTTCATATTTATATCCAACGCTAATAACCGAACAATTCGATTTAGTAATGCGGATTTTCACACTTCCGACATTAATGACAGTAAAATAAAGGAATGGATTAACAGGATTCATATACTCTATCCCAATTTCTAATCGTAAGAGTATATAACCCCGGAGGAGGGAAAAATTGTTTCACTATCACTGGGTAACCGGAAATCCGGAAAGAATTAAGTGAGGTCCCGAGCGGATTCGAACCGCTGTACGAGCTTTTGCAGAGCTCTGCCTAGCCACTCGGCCACAGGACCCTCTATGATTTTTCCGGGATGCGAAAATAGGATATTTTTATGAACAATAAATATCCCAAAGATGCAATCTATTCCGGAATCTGAATTTATCCTCAATAATCGGGGAGCCATCTATCATTTAAATCTGCTTCCGGAGGAAATAGCCGATACCATTATCCTCGTTGGCGACCCCAACCGCGTGACCGAAGTAAGCAAATACTTCGATAAGACAGAAATCGCTTCCCGACACCGGGAGTTCATTACCCATACCGGCTATATCGGTAAAAAACGGATATCGGTGGTCTCTACGGGTATCGGCACCGATAATATTGACATCGCCATGAATGAACTGGATGCCCTGGTTAATATTGATTTCGCCTCCCGAACCATAAAACCTGAACTTAAGAAACTAAAAATTATCAGGGTAGGCACCTCCGGCTCCCTTCAGCCGGACATTCCTGTGGACGATTTTGTGGCGAGTACGCACGCCATTGGAACAGACAACCTGCTGCATTTTTACTGTCCGGAAAACAATACGGAAGAGCAACAACTGCTACAGTCCTTCCTCACCCAGGTACCGCCGACACAAAATACCGGACTACCCTATATCAGCAGTAGCCATATCAGTCTCACCAGACATTTTTGGGATGGGTTTCATCACGGCATTACCCTAACCTGTCCGGGCTTCTACGGCCCACAGGGTCGTGTGCTGCGACTGGGACTGGCTAACCCGGACCTCCTGAACCGGTTATCAGCTTACCTGTATGGAATACACCGGATTCTTAATTTTGAAATGGAAACCGCTGCTATTTATGCAATGGGGAGCCTGTTGGGACATCATTGCGCGAGCCTCAACGCTATCGTAGCAAACAGAGTCAACAATCAATTCAGCCGTAATCCGCAGGAAACCATAGACCGGCTAATCCGGAAAGCGCTTGAGGGGATCGTAAGTGTATAAATAGAAAAACTTGTCCGAAGAGATTAGCCCCCCGGTCGAATTGGGGATTAAAACCCAACTTATAATAAATTTGCATTTTAATTACAGAGCATGAATCTTTCTTTTTTCAAATATCAGGGTACGGGAAATGATTTTATCATTCTGGATAACCGGGAACACTTGTATACAAACCTGTTGACTGAGCAAATCCGGCTGTTGTGCAATAGAAGGTTTGGCATAGGGTCAGACGGGCTTATCCTGTTAAACAATCACCCCGACTATGATTTTGAAATGGACTATTTTAATAAGGACGGCGAGCGGAGCACACTTTGCGGAAACGGTGGGCGATGTCTTGTAAAATTCGCCTTTGACTCCGGACTGAAAAAAACCGTGTACCATTTTCTGGCCGCCGACGGACCCCACGAAGCTGAAATTGACCTGCAGGGATTGGTCCGTCTGAAGATGAAGGATGTGAAAGAGACTACCACATTAAACGATCATTTCATCGTAGATACAGGGTCTCCCCATTATGTGAAGTTTGTACAGGATCTCTCAAAGATTAACGTTGTTGAAGAAGGCAGAAAAATCAGGTACAGCGACGAATTTGCGGATAACGGCATAAACGTAAATTTTGTTGAGCCGCTTAACAATCACAGTATTTTCGTCCGTACCTATGAACGGGGAGTGGAAAACGAGACCTTAAGCTGCGGAACCGGAGTTACAGCGGCCGCACTCGTTGCTGCCCACCATGAAAACAGCTTCAACGAAATCGTGGTAGAAACGAAGGGCGGCAAACTCAGTGTTGAATTTGATTTGTCAGACGACCAGCAGTACAGCAATATCTGGCTCTGCGGCCCGGCAGAAATGGTATTTAAGGGTGAAATAGAGATTGAATAATTTTTCTGTCAAAGCCTGAATGGCCAATGCTAAAATCCTAAAACTCCATTTATATTACACCTATCTTTGTGCTGCAATGATCCAATACTTCAAAAACATAGATGGGGTTACCACTGCTATTGAAAAAGCAGACGATGAGACGTGGGTCAATATCCTCCCTCCGCTGAAGCACGAGGAATTTGCAGAGGTTTCGGAAAATTTAGATATTCCGATTCAGTTTTTACAGGACTCATTAGACATTGACGAGCGATCCAGGTTTGAGCTGGAAGACAACGTACGATTAATCGTTATTAAAACGCCCACCGAAAATCATTCAATCAATGAAAGTGATTCTTTTTACATCACCATACCCCTTAGTATAATCCTGACGCATAACCAGATAGTAACCGTCAATTCCTTTGAGAATGGCGCCATTAAAAAATTCCTGGACACTTTTCAAAACAGAAGTACCGGCAAGAAGAATGCCATGGTACTGAAGATCTTTGAAAAGATATCCCAGACCTACATGGAATATCTGAAGGAGATTAATCACAGGAGGAATATCCTGGAGCAGCAATTATATGCCTCCAACCGGAATGAAGAGCTTCTTGATCTGATGAGAATCCAAAAAAGCCTGGTATATTTTGTTACAGCGCTTCGCTCAAACGAAATGCTGATGATGAAATTAGCGAGGACCAATTTCCTTGGATTAAATGACGAAGAAAAAGAGGAACTGGACGATTTGGTGGTAGATACGTCCCAGGCGCTCGAAATGGCAAATATTTACACGAATATATTAAGTACCACGCTGGATGCCTTTGCCAGCATCATTTCCAACAATCAAAACTTTGTATTAAAGCGACTCACCACGATAACGATCATATTACAGTTTCCCGTGTTGATTGCCAGTATCTACGGCATGAACGTTCCCATTCCTTTCCAGCACCAGCCCCACGCATTCTATATCCCTATTATTTTAGCGCTTTCCGTATCCATCATCATGGGCGCTTACTTCATGAAGAAAAAGTGGTTCTGATCAGGCTACGGTCCCGGTTATACAGATATAACAGCACGATAAAAATCTTTTGTACTCTTTTTTATTCGAATTAATTTGCATCCCTGTCCATCCCGGTACAATACCGCAGTATAAAAAATACGAATACAAACCTTAAACGAATAAGAATGGAAAAAGAATCGCCATCCACGCTGAAAATCGGTATCGTAGGATACGGAAACCTGGGTAAAGGAGTAGAAATGGCTATCCGGCAAAACCCGGACATGGAACTGGTGGCTATTTTCACAAGAAGACCCGCTTCGGACATCCGGAGCGATTCAAAAATAGTTTCCATCCAGGAGATGACCGCATACAAAAGCAAAATAGATGTGATGATACTTTGCGGAGGTTCTTTAAAAGACCTCCCCGAACAGGTAGTTCAGATTGCCGGATTATTTAATACAGTGGACAGTTTTGATACCCATGCCAAAATCCCCGAATATTTTAAAACGGTTGACGATGCTGCAAGGTCGGGTAACACCCTCAGCCTGATATCTACCGGCTGGGATCCCGGTCTGTTTTCCCTTATCAGACTGCTTGGTCAATCTGTGTTGCCCCAGGGGCAGGACTATACTTTTTGGGGTAAGGGATTGAGCCAGGGTCATTCGGACGCCATCAGAAGAGTGAAGGGCGTGAAGAACGGTGTACAATATACCATCCCCATAGAAAGTGCTCTTGAAAGAGTCCGTTCGGGAGAAAACCCCAGCCTTTCCACTGCTGAAAAACACCAAAGGGTGTGCTATGTGGTAGCCGAAGAAGGCGCTTCTCGTAAAGAAATTGAAGATACCATTAAACAGATGCCCCATTACTTCAGCGAGTATCAAACCACCGTCCATTTTATTTCAGAAGAGGAATTGAAAAAGAATCATTCCACCATGCCACACGGAGGCGTTGTATTCCGCACGGGCACCACGGGAAACGGAACCAAACAGAAGATAGAATTCCATCTTGACTTAGAAAGTAATCCTGAATTCACCGCAAGTGTTCTGGTGGCTTATACCCGGGCCGTAGGAAAAATGGCGGCGGAAGGTCAGACGGGCGCGCGTACCGTTTTTGATATTCCTTTCGGTTATCTTTCAGCCAAAACACCTGAAGAGCTGAGAATGTCGCTCTTATAGGAATTTTTTGAACATCAATTCACCATAACCAGTTCTTTGATGACTATCCCCAAAAATAGCAGGAGAATTATTTTATCACGGGAATGGATTAAGCGTATACCGTTTTGCTGGTTTATCCTCCTGTTTTTGGCGACAAC
>JACFNM010000113.1 GCA_019454915.1 Chitinophagaceae bacterium | reverse complement strand
TATGGTACCACGTTGCGTACCCGACGTGATGAAACGGTTGGGTATATTAAGCCTCGAGATTCAGCGGATGCCCAAGCAACCGGGCTTAATGTTTTTTAATCCCGCTAATGCCCCGCAACTTTCCGTGGTGATGCCTTCCACCCATGATACGAGTACGGTGCGGGGATGGTGGGAAGAAGACCGGGAAAAGACACAGCAGTTTTTTAACGGGGAGATGCATCATCCGGGGCTGGCGCCTTACTATTGTGAGCCCTGGGTGAACAAGGCGATCATTATTCAGCATTTATATTCTCCGGCATTGTGGAGCGTTTTTTTATTACAGGACCTGATGGGGATGGACGGGAAAATCAGGAGAGAATATCCTGCGGAAGAGCGGATCAATATTCCGGCGGTTCCGAAATTTTATTGGAGATACCGGATGCATCTCACGCTGGAACAACTGTTGCAGGAAGATGACTTTAATAATGAACTGAGGAGTTACGTGCAGTCGAGTGGCAGGGCAGGATAACGCGCGCAGCAGACAGCGTGGGAAATTATTTATTGGCAGCAAAATATTTTAAAATGGGATTCAGGATTCAATACAAAGAAAATAATTTAAAATTCAGATATCCTTTCACGATTTCAAAGGGCACCAAAACACATCAGCCTTCTTTAATGGTGGAATTGGATTTTGCGGGTATCCGGGGATACGGAGAAGCGCCGGCGATCAATTATTATCATATTCCGGTGGAAACAATGATCGCTGACTTAGAGCAAAAGAAACCTTTTGTAGAAAAATTTTCCTTTACTCACCCGGACAGGTATTGGCATTATTTACATCATCTCTATCCGTTGAACCCCTTCCTTGTAGCGGCGCTGGATATTGCGGCGTGGGATGTTTACGGTAAATTGAAAAAACAACCCCTGTATCAACTCTGGGAAACGGATATACAAAAAGCGCCGCCCACCGATTATACCATCGGTATAGATACGATTGAAAAGATGGTAGAAAAGATGGAGGAAAAGCCCTGGCCGGTGTATAAAATCAAACTGGGCACCAAAGAGGATATTGATATTATGAGGGCGTTGAAAAAACATTCCTCCGCAAAGTTCAGGGTGGATGCCAATGCCGGCTGGACGCTGGATGAAGCGCTGGAAATATTGCCGGTGCTGAAGGAACTGGATGTGGAGCTGGTGGAGCAGCCGCTGGCAAAAGATAACTGGGAGGGGATGAAAGTGTTATATGAAAAATCGCCTCTGCCGTTGATAGCGGATGAAAGTTGCGTGGGCGAAGGCGACGTAAGAAGATGCAAAGGTCATTTTCATGGCATCAATATCAAACTGACGAAATGCAGCGGGATTACGCCCGCATTGCGTATGATTAAAGAAGCCCGGCAGTTGGATTTGAAAGTTATGCTTGGGTCTATGTGTGAATCTACGGTAGGCACTGCTGCGATTGTCCATTTGGCGCCCCAGGCAGATTATCTGGATGCAGATGGACCTTTGCTGCTGGAAGAAGACGTGGCGGAAGGCTTGCAATACGACTTTGGTAAGGTGACTCCGACTGAAGTGCCGGGATTGGGAGTGCGTCTTAGGTAAGGTAGTAGGATGGTCAACAAGACTTCATATTAATAAAAATCCGGACAAAGCACCGATAAAAAGATGATTTGTCCGGATTCTTTTTAAACGAATATGATTCTATAGTTCCTTAATCTTAATATTTTTCCATCTTACTTTAATGCCGCCGCCATCATGAATTTGGAGGGCAATAAATCCATTTCCCTGTCCTATTTTTTCATCTTTCAGATGAATCATCTCATGACCGTTTAACCAGGTGGTTACTTCGTCTCCCACCACGCGAAGGCGATAGGTATTCCACTTACCGTATCTCAGGTACTTATCTTTTTCAGGAGCAGGCTTGATCAGCCAGCCACGTCCATAAGATTCATATATACCTCCGGTGTTGTGTCCGGGAGGAGCTACTTCTGCCTGCCATCCACTGATTTTTACACCTTCTATGGAAGAGCGGAAGAATACGCCACTGTTACCGTCGGCATCCTGTTGGAATTGTAAAGTCAGGTCAAAGTTCTTATAGTCTTTGTCAGTCGAAAGGTATCCGTAAGCTTTGTCGGGTCCGCTTTCACATATCAATAATCCATTTTCAACATACCATTTTTCCGTGCCATGGATCGTCCAGCCGGTAAGGTCTTTTCCGTTAAAAATAGATACCGCTTTTTGTGCAAACAGTCCGGTGGTGAGCGCGAATGCCGCCACGAGGAAAATTATCTTTTTCAAATGAATATATTTTAATTGTTAGAAGAATGGAATTCAGACTTTTGTGCTCACACCAGCATCGTTACCGGGTTTTCCAGGTATTTCTTGAATGTTTGCAGGAACGCAGCCCCTACAGCGCCATCCACACTCCGGTGATCGCAACTGAGCGTTATTTTCATGATATTACTTACCCCAAACCCGTCTCCTTTTTTTACCACCGTTTCTTTGATTCGGCCCACCGCCATAATCGCGCTATCGGGCGGGTTGATAATCGCCGTAAATTCATCAATATCCATCATCCCTAAATTAGAGATGGTGAAGGTATTGCCGCTGAACTCATTGGGCTGCAATTTTTTATTACGTGCCCTGCCGCTCAGCTCTTTGCTTTCTGCTGCTATTTGACTTAACGACTTTTGGTCGGCAAAGCGGACCACCGGCACTATCAATCCGTCTTCAATAGCCACCGCAATGCCGATGTGGATATGATGCCACATCCGTATGCTTTCATTTATCCAGCTACTGTTAACGGCGGGATGCTGTTTCAGCGCCATAGCGGCAGCTTTCACCACCATATCATTGAAACTGATTTTCACGGGGCTGATTTCATTCATCTTCGCCCTCGCCACCATGGCGTTGTCCATGACAATTTCCATAGTAAGGTAGAAGTGAGGTGCATTGTACTTGCTCTCACTCAGGCGCCGGGCAATGGCCTTACGCATCTGGCTCAGGCTCACATCCGTATAGCCTTCGGTTCCGGGTATGGCCGTAAAGGCAGCCACGGTGGCTCCGGCAGAGGCGGGAGTAGCTGCTGCCGCTGCTGCGGGCGTATAACTGTCAATGTCTCTCTTGATGATTCTTCCGCCGTCTCCCGTACCCTGAACCTGTTTTAGGTCAATGCCTTTCTCTTCCGCTATTTTTTTGGCGAGGGGCGATGCTTTGATTCTGCCATTGTCGTCTGCTGCCGTAACAGCAGGAGCGGCTTGCGAAGCAGCAGCCGGACTTGCGGCTTTCTCATTTTCGGCTTTGGAACCCGTAGAGGGGGCAGCTTGGGGATTATCGTGAGAAGCAACCAACCCGCTCACGTCCGTACCCGCTTTTCCAACAATCGCAATCACGGCATTTACCTGGGCGGCTTCTCCTTCCGGCGTGCCTATATATAATAAGGTGCCCTCCGTGTAGCCTACCACTTCCATCGTGGCTTTATCCGTTTCCACGTCAGCAAGGCTATCATCGCTTTTAACTTTATCCCCTACCTTTTTGTTCCACTTCACAATCTTACCTTCCGTCATGGTATCGCTCAACAGCGGCATCCGTATCACCGTTACCCCTAATTGTTCCGCGGTTACCACGGGTGCATTGTTTGACGGAGCTGCTGTGCTGGTTGGCGCTGAAGCTTCTTTGTTTTCTGCCGCAGGAGCAGAACCCGCATTGCTTAACGCCGCTTTATAGTCTTCTCCTTCTTTTCCGATTACGGCTATTACTTCATCCACCTTCACGCTTTTGCCCTTTTCCACACCTATATATAATAAGGTTCCTTCATTATAGCTTTCCAGTTCCATAGTGGCCTTGTCTGTTTCCACGTCCGCCAGTGAATCGCCTGGTTTCACTTTGTCGCCTACTTTTTTATGCCATTCCACTATTACGCCTTCCGTCATGGTATCGCTCATTCTTGGCATTTTGATAACCTCAGCCATACGATATATAAAATTTAAGTTTAAGATGTATTTGGAAGGTCGAAATTAAGGCAAAAAGCTCAAATGGAATGTGAGGATGCTATTTTTATCATTAAGCGATGAGGATATCGGATTTTCAGTTTTGATGTCGCTGCTGGGCGTTGAGCAGGGGCAATATGCTTTGGCTTCACCAACAGCGATGATTATTTCATCAGCGCTTTCGTTACCCGCTGTTGCCGGTGAGGCTGAATCGCATAGTCCGCTCACAAATACTAACAACGGCTGCAATATTTTGCTTTTTTCAGTTGTCCATGTTTGGGAAGGTGCAAAAAAGCAGATTTTTTTTATAAACGAAAAATTAAATGTACGAAAATGGGGATAGATATAGAAGATGAATATAGTCCGAAGCCTGGTTTCTTTCCTCTTAATCTTAAAAAAGTTAAACTCTCATGCAGCGAAAAGGAGCTTTTGGATGCCAACAGTTTTATACTCTCTAACATTCAATAATATTTCAAACCGATGATAAAAATTTATGGACAATGAAATTACCGGTTTACATATAAGAATAAATGTTTCACAAAACAGTTGACTTATGAAAAAGCTATTAATATTTATCGGACTTGTTTTTTTTATAACAACAGGTTGTAAAAAAGACCCTGAAACACTACCACCTCCTGACAAAAACGGCTACATCTGGTTGCGAAATGTAAAATCCTTGCCTTTAATAAAGCAAACACTAACGGGGAACTGGAAAATACACTACATTTACGGAGGTCTAACCGGACATCAAAGGGTAGATTTGAATAACTCCTACTTTAAATATTTACCGAACGATAGCATGTATCTGATAATTGAAGGCACTACATGGGTTGCTACTAATAAAACCAATTGGACATACAAACAAACGGAATTTGGGTTTAACACATGGGTATTAAGGTTTGAAATATCTAATGGAGTGGGATTATGGGACGAACTATATCCATCCATAATTTATAATGATACGCTTAGCTTAGGGCAAAATAGTGTTGACCCAATTTCCTATAATATGACAAAAATCCCTTAGTAACACTTAAAACTAACGATTATGAAAAAGTACATTACATTTATTTTCATCCCTCCACCCTGGTTTGTGTCTCACGAACCAGTAGCATTTTGATTATCTCGCCAGCACTTTCGTTACCCACTGTTGTTGGTGGGGCTAAGTCACATACTCCACTCACAAACACCAACAACGGCTGAAAAACCACAAACCATGAACGCTTTAATAGTCAAGCTCCAGCCTGAGCCGGTCTTTCAGCTCTTTCACCAGCGGGTAATGTTCCACCATTTTCAGATACTGTTCCCGGCTGTTTAACGGGCGTTCCTGTGGTGCGGAACTTTCATCCGATTCTTCCGCCAGGATGATATAGGAAATAGTCCTGTTTCTGAAATAGGACTGAAGATGTTCGATTAAACCCGAGCGTTCCTGTTCCACAAATTTTTGCTGTATATTATTTTCTACTACTATTTCAAAACTTTGCGGGTCGGTAATCCGGAGTTTTGCCAGCTTAAAGTTGGTCACCGCAGAATGGTTCTTTTGTTCCTCCAGTCTGTCTATATATATGCTCCATGCGTCCACCAGCGTGTCCATGTTTAGCGGCAGTGACTCGACCGTTTCGTTGGCTTTTTGCTGTTCGAAACGTTTCCTTATTTTGGCGAGGGAGCTTAATTTGGGTAAAGTGGCTGTGGCGGTTTCATGAGGCTCCGCAGCGGGCGCTGATTCTGCAGTCGGTGCTGACGGCGCGACCGGCGGGCGGTATACCGATTCCGGCTCCCGTGCGGCATTGCCTTCAATGATGAGTTTGGCTTCCGCTTGCTCTTTTGCTGCTTTCTTTGGGGCGGTTTTGCCGGCGGACGGCGGCGCCGGAACAGCGGGCCGGATATTTTTAAAAGAAACTGGTTTTGTTATATCAGTTATTTTTTTTTTAACCACGCCGGAATCGTTCACCAGTTCCACGGCCTGATTCAGGTAGCTGAGTTTAATCAGCGCCAGTTCGATATGTAGTTTTTTATTCCGGGCGCCCTTGTAATTGATCTCTGCTTCATTCAGAATATTGAGTGCGCTGATAAGCCATGCGGGAGATACTTTCCGCGCGGTGGCTATATATTTTTCCTTAAAGCTCTCCACTACTTCCAGCAGTCCGGCAATCTTTTCATCCCTGGATACCAGCAGGTTCCTGATAAATTCCGCAAAGCCGTTTAATACGATATCACCCTCAAATCCCTTCTTGTTGATATCATCGTATAGCAACAGTACGGATGACAAATCCTGTGCCTGCATCGCTTCTATCAGCTTAAAATAATAGTCGGCATCCAGTATGTTGAGGTGCTCCAGGGTGTTTTTATAGCTGAGTTCGCCATTGGTAAAGCTCACTATTTTATCCAAAATACTGAGCGCATCGCGCATACAGCCTTCGCTCTTTTGGGCAATCACCTGCAGCGCCGCTTTTTCACAATGGATTTCTTCCTTTTCACAAATTTCCTGCAGATGCTCTATCGTATCATTGGGGGTAATCCTTTTAAAATCAAATATCTGGCAGCGGGAGAGGATGGTGGGTAATATTTTATGTTTCTCCGTGGTGGCCAGGATAAAGATAGCATAAGGTGGCGGCTCTTCCAGTGTTTTCAGGAAGGCGTTAAAGGCGGAGGAGCTCAGCATGTGCACCTCGTCAATGATATATACTTTGTATTTACCCGCCTGCGGCGCAAAGCGCACCTGCTCGGTTAAGGTGCGGATATCATCCACCGAATTATTACTGGCAGCGTCTAACTCGTGTATATTGAGCGAGGTGCCGGCATTGAATGACACACAGGAATTACACTGGTTGCAGGCTTCGCCATCGGGCTGAAGGTTTTCACAGTTGATGGTTTTAGCCAGTATACGGGCACAGGTGGTTTTACCCACTCCCCGTGGTCCGCAAAACAAAAAAGCATGTGCTAACTGATTGTTCTTAATGGCGTTTTTTAGAGTAGTAGTAATATGCGCCTGACCCACTACCGTATTGAAGGTCTGGGGACGATATTTACGTGCCGATACAATAAAGCTATCCATGCCGCTCCTTTCTGTTTATGCAAATGTAAGAGAATGTGTAAAAATAAGCCTTCGCGCGCGAATAGCGATACCGGTGTGGAAAAGTATCGGGAGACGCGGCAAAACGGGGTGTGCATAATTCGCGGCAACCACTTTTATTTCCCATATTCCTTTCATTCGTCTATTTTTGCCTTTCTCAAATTTGCACTTCAAATGGTTGATGTTTTATTAGGCCTTCAATGGGGCGATGAAGGAAAGGGTAAGATTGTAGATTATTTTGCACCCCAATATAAGGTAATTGCCCGTTTTCAGGGAGGTCCTAATGCGGGACATACTTTATATGTAAAAGACAAGAAAATCGTTTTGCACCAGATTCCTTCGGGGATATTTCATGAGGACATTCTGAATTTGATTGGCAGCGGTGTGGTGCTGGACCCGGTGATTCTGAAAAAAGAATGCGAGGCGGTGGCCGCTTTCGGCGTACCGTATGCGAAGAACCTGTATATCTCTGAGCGAACCAACCTGATCCTGCCAACGCATCGCGCGCTGGATAAGGCTTCTGAGGCGCTGAAAGGGAACGATAAGATAGGCTCCACCCTCAAGGGTATCGGCCCGGCCTATATGGATAAGACGGGAAGAAATGCTTTACGGGTAGGCGATATCCTGGATAAGAATTTTACGTCGCAGTATATTAAGCTCCGGCTGAAGCATCAGAAATTACTGGATAGTATGCACTTTCAGGAGGATATTTCCGCATGGGAGGATGAGTTCTTTGAGGGAATTGAATTCATGCGGCAGTTTAAGATCATTAACGGCGAGTACTTCATCAATGAAAAGATAGGGGAAGGGAAGAAGGTGCTGGCAGAAGGAGCCCAGGGAAGCATGCTGGACGTGGATTTTGGAACTTTTCCGTTTGTAACCTCTTCCAATACCATCTCTGCCGGCGTGTGTACGGGGCTGGGCGTTGCGCCGCAAAAAATTAAGGAGGTGATTGGGGTCACCAAGGCTTATTGTACCCGGGTGGGTGGCGGACCTTTTCCTACGGAACTGTACGATGAAACGGGAGAGGAGTTGAGAAAGATCGGCAATGAATTCGGGGCTACCACCGGCCGTCCCCGCCGTTGCGGATGGATAGATCTGGTGGCGTTGAAATATGCCTGTATGATTAACGGCGTCACCCGGTTGGTGATGACGAAAGCAGATGTATTAGATGCCTTTCAGGAGCTGAAGGTTTGTGAACACTACCGGATAGACGGGAAAAAACTTCAGCAGGTTCCTTATCAGATGACCAAACTAACAATAGAACCGATATACACTTCGTTTAAGGGATGGAATACCGATATTTCGGAAATAAAATCGTATGATGCGGTTCCGGAAGCAATGAAAAATTATATTCATTATATTAATCAATTCCTGGGAGCGGAAATTAAATATATTTCCAACGGGCCGGGGAGAGAGCAGATAATTCCGATAAATTAGTGGTTGTATTGTATTACAATAAAAATTATTTTTGAAATTATTTGGCTATCTCAATTTCTCGTAGAAATTTTACGTAGTTAATTTAGTCAGGCTATGGCAAAATCCGAAAAAGCTAAAAAAACTGCTGCGAAAAAGAACTCCACTCCGGAGAGAAAAGGAAAATCTCCCCATGCATCTTCGAAATCTAAAAAAGAAGAAAGAGATTTTGATGACGAGGAGGAAGATTGGGATGTAGAGGAAAAAATATCAGCAGCAAAAGGAAAGAAGCCTTCTTCCAAACCGGCGAAAGAAGAAGACGAGGATGATGACGATTATGACGAGGATATCCAGGATGACTGGGAAAAGGTGGATGAAGAAGATGACTGGGATCCCGATTTTGATGAGTTTGATATTCCGAAATCAAAGAGCGGAAAATCAGGCCGGAAAAAAGGAAAGGGAGATGACGATGATTTGGGGATAGATGATGATTTCAAAGACCTTGGTTTGTTTGATGACGGCACCGGCGGCTTTGATGATGACGATGATGACTTTTAACGGCAGATAAAACCGGTACCTCCCGGTACTAATAAGTTGTAAAATAACTAAGAGCAGGTTTTCATTTGGCTATAGAATGAATGCCTGCTTTTTTTATTGGGAGGGCTTTCTTATTGGGCGCAAGCAAGGAAATCGAAGAGAGAAAGTTAGGCCTTGCACATTGCGAAGCGGCCACCTAGTGAAATGCCCAATCCATGCCCGTCCCAGCCTCGCCGGCAAGCAGGCAGGGAAGCTGTTCAACTCCAGTTTTGGTAATGCCTGTTACCGGCAGAAGATTCATGTTTTTATCTTGTTTCAACTGTCTTTTGTTCATTAACACGTATGATGAACTCGGCAATCTTCTGTGTGTCATTAACTGGAAATATCGGTTTAAAATAGTTTAAATAGTCAATAAGCTCATTAACCGTCAGGATTTTCACATACCGGAATTTCTCTTTGGGTTTTGTGTTAGTCAATACAATGATATTTCTGATGGATATTTTCTTGTCTCCCCAATGATGTTTATCTAAGCGCAAATGGAAATCGCCCATCTGATTATTTAAATGTTTTATGATATTTTATTGCGTAATCTTTAATCAATCGCTCCATAACGGGGATTAGTTCTGAGCATGATTTATCTTTTGAGTAATATTTGTTAAATTCGCATTTTTCGTGTGAAGTTATATCCATCGTTCGCATATTCGAATTCACCATTATGAATTGTACATATTTCTGGTATATTGTTTAAGTAGCCTGCTGTTATAATTTGTAAGTCTAAAAAATTATTTATAGTTGTAGGATAGTTGTTATGAATAAATTCAAAAAAATCGGTCTCTAAAAGTAATAGTATTTGCGGCTTGAAATTCAGAATCAAACTTTGACAGGAAATAAAAAAGTGTATTATAGGTAGGTGCTAATGTTAATGCTCCCATACTTGCAACTGCGAAATTTTTTAATGGATATATTTTCTGGATCGTATCAAAGTAACATTTCACATCCTGAATGCTTTCTGTATGCGTTAGTCCATTTTTCGGATGAATCACTCCCCTTTTTCGGGGGTAAGGTATCAAAAAATATAGCCCATTTTTGTTGTGTCAACTAAAGCGTTTTTGAAATGAAAAGGACAACTAGTCTGCTTTCCATATTGTTTTTACTGTTTTCATCCGTGGGATTAGGTCAAATCAAACCCAAACAAAAACCACCCTCACAGGCTGAGATAAATAAAATGATGGAGAATGCCATGAAAGAATCGGGCTTGAGTAAGGAAGAGCAGGAAGAGATGAAAAAGATGATGAAAGAGGTGATGCCTGTATTGACAGAATCGAATACCAAAATAGTGAGCTATCCTGAGTTTACAGATAATAAACAACTAATCCCCAAAAGAGATGCGGCAAGAATTAATACTATATCAAAAAAAGCATTGGTCGATGCAGATGTAACAGCTACCGCTACGAGCCTGTATAATAAGCTGATACAAAGAGCAACAGCAGATGAAAGAGCAATTATTTCTAAAGTGATTTCAAAAGAAAAGACGGGTAGTTCTCTGATGGCAGCTTCTGTTACTGCTTTTTTGCAGGGCCACAATCAGGCTGCTATGGGATTGGCTATGAAAGCAGTGATGGCTGATCCCAAAAACGCGAATTACCAGAATAATCTGGCCGCCATTCTTTCGCAAAGCGGATATCCGGAAAAAGCGATCCCTTTTCTTAAAAAATTACAGCAGCAACTTCCCGGTAACAGCACCATCAATAACAATCTTGGGTTTGCCTGGCTTAAACTTGGTGAAGTGGACAGCGCTAAACGACTTTATGCAATGGCAGCCATACGTAATCCGGCAAATCCTGAAACTAAATTGTGCGGTGGCGTCCTTAAGGAATTAGAGGGTGACCCCATAGAAGCCGTCGGGAATTATGTGGATGCATTTGAAGAAATACCCAATCCTTTTGCTGAAAACATGATCAATAACCGGAAAGCGGGCGACCGTATTGATAAAATGGATTTTGAAAAGTTGAAGCAACACATTACCATTCATGAGTTTTTTACCGGGGAATGGATTAAACTTCCACAATTCTCTAGTTCTGTAAGTGGGTATGGTGGTGACCAATCAATCAGAGACGGATATCACGTGATGTATGAAAAATTGGATAAAAAACTGGAAGAGTTACAGGAGACAGCAGAACACGACCTAAATGCATTGTATGATAAGGGAGAGAATGAATTTGTAAAAACACTGTTGAAAGAAAATATGACAGGTGTGAACATGATGAGTAAGCCGGCTGCGTATATCACAAAAATGCTTGGATTTTATTTTCAGGAAATGATGCAAAAGTATAAGGAAGAACTTGCCAAACTGGATAAGTTCATAGATGAACAGAGAGAAATAAAAAACAAATCAGGTTAGCATGACAAATGCCCTGACTTGGACCGCAAAGCCAATGCATACATGGAGGCTGTCAACCCAAGAATAAAAGAGTTTTATCAAAAGTATTTAGATGACTATCGTACCTGGCTGAATGCATGGTGTACGTGGAGATGGTATCTTACCGGCAATATCAGAAATACGGTACTTACTGAATATATTAACCGGACTCGTGGCTTGTTAAATTTACACCGGGAGGCGGTTCATAAATTGGAATATGAAAGTCGGGCATGTGTTCAGGTAAAAGAAAATAGCCCGGCAAATATCGCAGATCTCCCTGTGCCTTCCTTCCTGTGCCCGGTTGTAGTAACCATGCCTTTTGGCCTGGAAGCATTGCGGTTGAGCGCTGAAGCCGCGGCATTAGACAATAATAGTTTTG
>JACFNM010000112.1 GCA_019454915.1 Chitinophagaceae bacterium | reverse complement strand
CCCACCGTCATCGCCGATACATTCAGCGATTGCAGGGACTGGATATCTGCCCGGTTAATGGTTCTTTCAACATTACCCACGTTTTTTATGGTGATGGCAGAGCCGGTCTCCTGAGCCATGATGCCCTGAACAACTTCTCCGTTGGTTAACTTAATTTCCCACAGGTCGTAACCCGCCATGATGGAGAGATTGGGGTCTAAAATATTCGCCAGGATATCTTCCTTTTTCCAGTTGTGTATCGTGCTGAGGTCGGGTCCGAATGCCACTCCGTCTTTTCCTTTCATCTGATGACATAGGGCACAGTTCTGCATATAGACCGTCTTCCCCTTTTCAGGATCGCCATTCAAACTCAGGGACGCCTGGTAGGATTGCGCTATCTTTTTGGCTTCCTCCGCGTTTTTGGTAAACACGGCTCTGGCCCGTTCGCGGAGCTGGTCGTCCGCCACCTGCATCAAAGCAATGCTGGTCCAGAAACTTACACTGTTGGCAGGTATCTTATTCTGCTCCATCGCTACGATCAATATCCGCATCCGGGCTGTATCGCTCATGAACACGCGGATGGCGGCGTCTCTTATTTCTTTGGTCAACCCCGCCCAGTGTTCCACTATGTATTCGCTCACCCCGGTGGAGGGCACCAGGTTCAGCACCCGGAGCGCCGCCAATTTCACTGCCGGCTGTTCCTGAGGGGTCAGTAATCCCTGCAACATAGACTGGTATTCAGACGGGTTGCCAAATGCCAGGAAGTCTATAGCGTCCGCTCTTTTCATATCTGATACGGTGGTGTCCTGCACAATAGCTACCGCCCTTGCGACTGCCGACGCGCGCAGGGCGTCATCGGTGATCTTTGAAGACTGCAGAAACTGTAACACGGATTTTCTTAATCCGTTTGAAGGGCTGTCGAAGAAAGTGGCAATCAATAACTGCTGATCGGCGTTGCTGATAGCCAGCTTATCTTTTCGGTTGCGCAGACCCTGTGCCAGCCCTTTAAGCATGGACTCCTGTGACTGCCGTTCGCCTGCGGTCTTAGGCACAATAGCGCCTTGAATACGACGATGGACAGCCGGCTCGTCTGCGGAAGCTGCGATCATTCCTGCAAGCCGTTCGATCATTGAACCGTATGCCGGCACACCGGGCTGGTATCTCGCCAGCATCAGCTTAAGCAAGGCGTCAGCATCCAATTGTGAAGCGGAAAGGGCAGCAACCTGGAACCACTTGTCTTCCATATTGCCAAACAGCAGGCGGTTGCGCACCTCCGACGCTCCGGCTGAGTGGATATATCCAAGCGTCAGCAGCAGTTGAAAGCGAACCTTCACGTCTTTATCATTTTGTAAAACCATCAGCGCGTTCACGAGTGAAGGATCATCCTTTAAATGCAGCTCTGCCAGTTTTATAGCATTCTCTCTTATCCCGGCAACACTGTCTTTCATAGCCTTTTGGATCAGAGAGGGTTGCAGTGCATTCATGCCTTCTAGTGTCCATAAAGCGTGCAGTCTGCCCATCGTGCTGCTGCCGGAAGCCATCTCCTCCAGGGCCGGCACGGCATTTTTATCCGCCCGGTCCACCAGTAATCTTTGGGCATTGATCCGCCACCAGCCGTTTGGATTAGATAACTCTTTGATCAGTTCTTCATTGGAGGCGTCGCCCAACTTTAGTCCTTTCATCCAGTCGGCTTGCTTACCATTCACCGGGGAGATACGGAATATTCTTCCTTTATCAATGCCGTCATATAGGTTCCCGGCCTTGATTGCTTCTTCAGACATCCACTCCGGGGATTCGATCACTCTTCTGTAATAATCCAAAATATACAAGGCGCCGTCGGGACCCACGTACATGTTCACCGGGCGCGACCAGGCATCGGTGGAGGTGAAAAACTCGCTGTTCGGGAACAGCCGGCTTGCTTTGTAGCTTACGCCGCTATCGGTTAATATATCTACGTGCACCAGGTTGCTGACCGGCTCGGCAATGAAGGTGGCATTGTGATACGGCTCCGGAAAATCTTCGGCAAGGTAGGCGGTGAGTCCACTGCCGGAGGTCATCGTTCCCACATCGGTAAATATCTGCCGGTCGGGATTAGTGGTGGTTGGAAAGACTTCGGGCGCATTGAGGTGGTCGCTCATATCCTGGTCTGCATAGGTAGGAGGAAGCTGAGGATTACGCGTCAGATACCGCTGGGCAATGATTTCCTGGTAGCCCTGGTTGGAATTATTGCTGCCAAACCAGTGCCCCCACCGGTCGAATGTATGTCCAAACTGGCAGCGGCTGGCCATCTCTTCCAACAGGAGTTTATCGGGCTGAAAACGCACGGAACGTCCGCTGGCATTCTGTGGCAGACGTACTGCCTGTGGGTTGGATGGATAATAAATTTCTGTACCCTCATCTCCAAACTCCTCCCCGTAATCTCTTGAACGGACGATACCTTCATGAGCAGCATATATCCAGTTATCTAACCCATACACCGGATTATTTAAATTATGTTGTGGATTGGTGAGTGCAAACCCCGTCAGAACCGTATCCATGATATCGGCTTTGCCGTCATTATCACTATCTTCAAGATAGTAGATGTTAGGGGAATCGGTTACTAAAAATCCTTTCCTCCATCTGAGGATGCCATTGGGTAACAGAAGACTGTCTTTAAATACGGTACGCTTGTCCATCATACCATCTCCATCTGTATCTGACAACATCACAATAATGCCGCTACCACTTTTATCCAGCGGGTATCCGTGCATCTCCACCACAAACATCCTTCCATACTCATCTATCTCCATATCCACCGGTGAGGTAATCAATGGTTCCGATGCAATCATCTCTATCTTAAAACCGTCAGGCACCGATATGGTTCCCAGGGCTTGCTCGGCGCTTAAACCGCCAGATCCCGATTTCTGCTGATTACAATGGATTGTGAGCAGGGTGATGAGAATTACGTAAAAGGAAGTCTTCAATTTTGTGATCTTTATACTGCAATTTATACGATAAATACGTAAGAGAATAAACAGATGTTCTCATTCATGATTATTTTTCCGGGAAATGAATGCGACTCTTCGAACATCTCCTGTCTTAATTATAATAATATCCCAATAAAGGAGTTATTTTGTTCATGGCATTCTTCAGGCATCTAACGGGCATTTTGTCGCTTTTGCTTTCTCTCTCTGTGGCGGCGCAGCAGAAGGATGCCGTTATTTCCGGCAGAGTGGTGGATGAGAAGGAAAAGCCATTGGCGGGTGTCTCTGTACAAGTACAAAATTCTCCGGCGGGCACCATCACCTCTGATTCCGGAACTTTCATCATCAAAGTGCCATCAGAAAGGGCTGTTACGCTCAGCTTTTCTTATGCCGGTTTTCAATCCCTTCAACGACATTTTTTTCTGAATGACCATGAGGAAGAGAAAGTGATTATAAGGCTTATATCTTCGTCTAAAGTCCTGGAAGAAGTAATTATAAAGGACAATAAAGAAAGAACGGAAACGGGGTTGGTGCGTGTGAATCCGAAACATGCCATCAGCGATCCGTCTGCAACGGGTGGTGTTGAAGGGCTGATTAAGATATTTGTAGGGAGTAATAACGAGCTCACTTCACAATACTCGGTAAGAGGCGGAAACTACGATGAGAACCTGGTGTACGTGAATGATTTCGAAATCTTCCGGCCCTACCTGATACGCAACGGACAGCAGGAGGGACTTAGTTTTATAAATCCGGAACTAACCGGAGGAATTAGCTTCTATAATGGAGGCTTTCAGGCTAAGTATGGGGATAAGATCAGCAGTGTGCTGGATATCCAATATAAAAAGCCAAAGAATTTTGGCGCTTCGGCCTATGCAGGATTACTGGAACAGAGCTTTCATGTGGAAGGGGTGTCCATGAAGAACAGGTTGACTTACCTGGTAGGCGTCAGGAACCGGTCGAACAAAAACCTGTTGAGTTCACAGGAAACCAAGGGGAACTATATTCCTTCCTCTTCAGACATACAAGGCCTATTCACATTCCGCATCAATCCAAAATGGCAGTTGGAATTGTTGGGCATTTTATCAGCAACCCGGTTTTCTCTCATACCGGAAGAGGCAAAAATGACGTCTTCGGTTCTCTCTCCGCTCTTTACACAAAATCTTGGACTGGATATATTTTTTGAGGGCAGGGAAAAAGACAGTTACCAGACGAATATGCTCGGCTTTAGCGCCGTTCAGCAGGTAAACGAGAAATTAAAGTTGAAATGGATGCTGAGTCGCTTTCAGGATGAGGAAAAGGAATTATTTGATATTACCGGCGCCTATCTTTTCGGAGAACGTAGCTTTGATAAAACTCAATCCGACTTCGGTTTTATTACCAATCCATTGGGGGCAGGTGTTTTTATAAATCATGCCAGGAACAGACTTTCTATAGAAAATGTAAGCTTAGCCCAAAAAGGGGAATGGAGTTACGACAGACATTTTTTTCAATGGGGTATTCAATTTGAAAAGACACGAATTAACGACCGTCTGAACGAATGGGAGTTGCAGGACTCCGCCGGATACAATCTGCCCTACCGAACTGACCAACTGCAATTATCTGCCGTCAGAAAATCCGCTACTTCACTCGACATCAACAAGCTTTCGGGATATATACAGGATAACCTGTCTCTGGGGTCATCGTCTGGCATTACGCTTCAGGGGGGTATTCGGTTTAATTACAACGGACTCAACCATGAGTTGCTGGTTTCTCCCAGGGTACAAATATCCTGGATGCCGGATAACGATAAGGACTGGGTATTCAAATTATCAGCCGGTTCTTATAATCAACCCCCCTTCTACAGGGAACTGAGGCGATTAGACGGTACGGTAAACCGGTTTGTAAAAGCGCAGCGGAGCTGGCAGACGGTAATCGGGGCGGACCACAATTTTTCACTCTTCAACCGTCCGTCACGCATTACGGCTGAAGCTTATTATAAGCACTTAACTCACGTAGACCCCTATGACCTGGATAATGTCAGGATCCGTTATTTCGGCAACAACGATGCGAGGGCTTATGCTACCGGCGTAGAACTGCGGCTGTTCAGCGAGTTGGTGAAAGATGCGGAGAGTTGGCTGAGTATAGGATTGATGCGTACAAAGGAAAAAATAGATGATTTCTACTATTACCGGTATAAGAATGCTTCGGATGAATGGATAAATGCGCAGACCGAAGATAAGATAGTGGCTGACAGTGTACGCTTCGACAAAGGATGGATGAGGCGTCCGACGGACCGTCTCTTTACGCTTGGGTTGTTCTTCCAGGATTATCTGAGTACGAACAAAAATTTTAAGGTTCAAGTGAACAGCATTTTTGGAAGCGATATGCCGTATAGCATTCCGGGTAGCGTTCGCTATCGTAACGGTTTGGTTATAGAACCTTATTTCCGGATAGATATCGGCTTCAGCGCATTGCTATTAGACGGGGAAAAGCGAAACCGCAGAAGCCACGATCCATTTAGAGAGTTTAAAACGATTTGGGCAAGCTTAGAAGTGTTTAACCTGTTGGATCGTAATAATACGATCTCTTACCTGCTGATAAAAGATTTTTCCAATGCGGTATATGCCATTCCCAACCGGCTCACACCCCGGCTGCTGAATTTCAAAATATTAGCCCGGCTCTAAAAATATAGTTAAGCAGGCTTTGTTAATTTTGCATTTATTATCGTCCGAATCCTTACATTTGGATGAATTGGGATGGCGTTCAATAAGTTTCGAAAAGATTTTGTGAATATTAAAATGAATTCAATTGACGGAAACGATTATTAACCTTGAAACCGTTAACCCCATTGAGTTTTTTGGTGTTAACAACGGAAAGTTGGATCTCCTGAAGAAAAAATTCCCTCTTTTAAAAATCCTGAGCAGAGGAACCCAGATTAAGCTGAGCGGCGCTCCCGAGCAGATTGAAATGGCTAAAGAAAAAATAGTATTGCTGATTCAATATCTCGAAAAGAACGGTCACGTGAGTGAAAGGTATTTCGAGCAGATATTGGGTGGCGATGATGCGGAAATAATTGACCATTTTATCGAACGCAACAGCAACGAGGTATTGGTCTTTGGCCCCAATGGTAAGAGCGTAAGGGCAAGAACGGCTAATCAGAAGAAACTGGTAGCTGCTGCCGAAAAGAATGATGTTGTGTTTGCCATTGGCCCTGCCGGAACGGGAAAGACTTTCACGGCGGTTGCCCTCGCGGTCAGAGCGTTAAAAAACAAGCAGGTAAAGAAAATCATTCTTACCCGCCCTGCCGTTGAGGCAGGAGAAAGTCTGGGATTCTTGCCCGGAGACCTGAAGGAAAAAATAGATCCTTATCTGCGACCATTATACGATGCATTAGACGATATGATTCCGGCCGATAAACTTGGCTATTATATGAGCACGCGGGTGATAGAAGTGGCTCCGCTTGCCTATATGCGCGGGCGTACGCTGGATAATGCATTCATCATTTTAGATGAAGCGCAAAACGCGACGGATTTACAGCTTAAGATGTTTTTAACGCGTATTGGCGCAAACGCCAAGGCAATTATAACCGGTGATATTACGCAGGTAGATCTTCCCAGGAATCAACGTAGCGGACTGGAAAAAGCTACCCGGATTTTGAAGAATATAGACGGTATCACACACATAGAACTCGATGAAAGCGATGTCGTGCGACACCGGTTGGTCAAAGCTATTATCAAAGCTTACGACAGGGATTCTGAACAGCATCAGAACAACTTCAATAAACCCAAACGCGGGGAGGATGAATAATATCTCTGCTCAACTGTTCACGCTGCCTTAAAGATAGCTCAGGTTTGTTTTGGGCGTCAAGGTTAATAGTGTTTCATACATTAGCCTAATGGTATGATCTATATCGTCTTTGTGAAGCATTTCTACCGTTGTGTGCATATATCTTAGCGGGATGGAAATGAGCACGGAGGGGCAGCCGTCATTCGCATAGGCAAAAGACTCCGTATCGGTTCCGGTACTTCGGCTTTGCGCCCGCAACTGAACGGGTATTTTACTATTTTTTGCCACTTCTAGTACAAGATTGAGTAGCTTATTATGTACCGCGGGGGCATAAGCGAGGGAAGGTCCTCTTCCACAGGCGATGTCACCCTCAATCATTTTGTTGATCATCGGCGTAGTGGTATCATGGGTAACGTCTGTGATGATGGCAACGTCAGGTTTAATTCTACGCGCTATCATTTCCGCGCCTCTCAGTCCTATTTCTTCCTGAACGGCATTTACTATATAAAGGCTGTACGGAAGTTTTATTTTATTCTGTTTTAACAGTCGGGCCACTTCGGCGATCATAAATCCGCCTATCCGGTTATCAAGCGCTCTGCCAATATAATATCCATAGGAAAGCTCATCAAAACCTTCTTCATAGGTGGCTACTGCGCCAATATGAATACCTAAGTCCTCTACTTCCTTTTTACTCCTGCCGCCGCAATCGAGAAACAGGTTTTCTACTTTGGGTTGCGTTTCTTTGTCCGTACTGCCTATCCGCGTATGAATGGCGGGCCAGCCAAATACAGCCTTCACCGGACCTTTCTTACCTTGTATAATCACTCTTTTACCCGGGGCAATCTGATGATCAACGCCACCATTTCTTTTCAGGTAAATCAGGCCTTCATTAGTGATATAATTTACGAACCAGCTGATTTCATCGGCATGTGCTTCTATCACCACCTTGAACGGTTTATCGGGATTGATGATGCCGACTGCTGTGCCGTAAGGGTCAACAAAATGAGTATCAATATAGGGCTTAATATAATCGAGCCATAATTTTTGTCCGCTGCTTTCAAAACCTGTTGGTGAAGCATTATTGATATAGTTTTTCAGAAATTGAAATGCTTCCTTGTCAACGAGGGATTTTGGATTCTTCTTAGTCTGCTTTGCCATGAAAATTAATTATAAGGGTCAAAAATAGTCAAAACCTGAACAAAAGCGTTAAAATAGAGGAAAACATCATGAGTCCGTCAAGCACAAAATAATAGAGATAGTCTCCGGAATGCTTTTTTGAATACCGATATAATAACCAAACAATCGCACCGGGAACCAGTAGCAATATCTTGGTAAAAACGGAAAACGGGCCACCCGACATAGCAATGGTGCTGATGAAAAACAGGAGGAGAGAGAGTATAAATATCCACAAGACTTTTTGTTCACTGAGCCAGGTTATCATGCTCTTAACACCACTTGCCTGGTCGGACTCCCGATCGCGATAGTCGAAAAGGATACAGATGGCATAGATGAGTGTAAACCGGCTGATACAAAAGAGCGAATGGTTGAACGTCCAGTTTGAATCAGAGATAAGGATGGGTAACGCTGTGGTAACGTACATCCAGACAAAAGTCAGGAAAAGCGTTTTGCCAAAGGCTATTTTGGAGAGAAGAGAAAAATATTTATGCGGGATTTTAGGCGCCGTATATAAAAAAGTAGCAACAATACCCAGACTGATGGCCATCCAGTGGTGCCTTATCTGCCAACCGAGATAAAGAGAGCAAATAGCCGTGATGAGATAGATGTAAAGAATCGTTGACCGGTTCTGGTGGTTCCAGGCAATACGATAGGAGGAAGAAGGCACGTAAGGCGTCAGGTACCAGTGGAAGTTATAACTGCACAGCGTGGCACAGAACACGAAAGCATAGAAGAGCGAATGATTATACGACAGCAGGAACAATTGGTTCGTTTGCGCTATCATCAGGATAGCACATATCGAAATAAATATATTGCTATAAAGGAGGAAATTGAAAACCGGAAAACCTATGCTTCTTGAGCCCGCCAACTTTATTTTTCAATTGTAATGATAGGTGTGGAGACCGTGTCGCTCATGTTGCCGGCCTGATCCCTCAACCAAAACTTAAAGGTAGCATTTTCCACTGTGTCTACTCCATCACAGGCAATAGGCTGTAACTGAAAATACTCCCAGGTAACCACAATCTCTCCTTTCTGGTTACTGGTGGCCGGCACATCACCCGGAATGATGTAACTTAAGCTATCGAGGAAAGTTGGGTCCTTTGAGCCGTCATCACAGGGATAAGAGGAAGAGAGTTTTTGCACAAACAAAGGCACCCCGGCAAGGTCGCCCTGGGCATCCGTATATTCCATGGTTATCTGGATAGCGCTGCCAACGGGAATATGTTGGGAACTGACCGAAGTTAATTTAAGCATCGGTTTGTCGCTAAACTTATCTTTGCTGCATGAGGCAATGATCAGCATACTGAAAAAAACAAACAAAAGCGCCCTCATATATTTTTTCATTAAAACAAATGTAATTATTCCGATTGAATAAATATCCATCCTATAACGAACTCTCCAAACGAATATTTGATTTTAACATTTCAGCATTTGATATGCTGGCAGTGGAAATCTTCCAATTTCAATATACCCATAATGAAATCTACCGGCGGTTTGTAGATATCCGGAATATTAATCCCGCAGATATTCAAAAAGCCGAACAAATTCCCTTCCTGCCGATAACATTTTTCAAGACCCACAGGGTACAAACTACTGAATTTGAACCCCGGGCTATATTCGAAAGTAGCGGGACTACACAATCCGTGAACAGTAAGCATTATATTAAGGATACCGGTTTATATACGGAAAATTTCATAAAAGGGTTTGAACTATTCTATGGAAATACCCGTGACTGGTGTATTCTGGGACTTTTGCCCTCTTACCTTGAGAGGAGTAATTCCTCGTTGATAGTGATGGTAGATGAATTAATCCGGCGGAGCGGTCACGAAAAAAGCGGTTTTTACATCAACCAATATGACGAATTGGCCGAGTGTCTGAACCGGTTGGAGCGGCAGCGACAAAAAACACTTCTTATCGGCGTCACTTTTGCGTTGCTTGATTTTGCAGAAGCTTATCCGGCTGAACTGAAGTTTACAACCGTTATGGAGACCGGGGGGATGAAGGGACGCAGGGCCGAAATAATAAGAGCCGAAGTACACGACCGGTTGAAAGCAGCATTTAAAGTTTCAAAGATCCATTCTGAATATGGAATGACCGAATTACTGTCCCAGGCTTATTCGGGAGGAGACGGCATCTTTTATACTACCGACAGAATGAAAGTGTTACTGAGGAGTGAAGACGATCCTTATCGGATATTAACACCGGGTGATAAAGAAACGCAGGGTATTATCAATGTAATAGATTTGGCAAACCTGTATTCCTGTTCGTTTATCGCGACCGACGATGCCGGGCGATTGTATCCCAACGGTAGTTTTGAAGTATTGGGCCGTGTTGACAACAGTGATATCAGGGGGTGCAGCCTGATGGCGCTTTGATTTTTACGGCTTTCCCGCCTGTATTTTGTTTACTACGCGAAAGATGCATTATTTTTTCGTGCTATAGCGGTATGATGGTTAGAAATAATCAACGTCTATCAGCCCGGTACACGCTATGGTCTTTCCTTCCTTATGACTTTGCATGGCTAATTCGATAATGCGAATTACGTTATAACCATGTTCGGGTTTCACGTTCACGGGCGCTCCGGATGTGATACTCTTATATACATCATGGTAATAGTCGGCGTAGCTTCCGGGAAGTGAAGGATATTTCTCCCTGATTATTTTATTGTTTATATCAGTGTGGAGAAGTCCGTACGTTTCTTCAGACTCCCGTCCCCAGGCATCTCCTAGGGGAAGTTCACCCTTTCTGAGTCTTTGTTCCTGCGGGTCTTCTCCATATTTAATAAATGAGCCCCGTGTGCCCTGGACCATGTACCGGGGGCCGGGTTCGCGAACCAGCATTCCTGCGTGCAGGATAACCTTGGTATAGGAATAGTTGAGCCAGATGACGAAATAGTCGTCCACCCGGGCATGAGACCGCTGTAAGCGAATATCCGCAGTGATCGTGGACGGCATCCCGAAAAAATACAGCGCCTGGTCTATGATATGGGCGCCTATATCGTATAGGATGCCGCTTCCGGGCAGCGGAGCTTCCCGCCAGGCGTTGGGGCGTGCTTCCATACGATACCGATCGTAGTGCGCCTCAAATTCGTGTACCTCGCCTAATAGTTTCTTATCAAGGATATCTTTTATGGTTCGAAAGTCGCTGACATATCTCCGGTTTTGATAAACGCTTAATATCTTACCGGATGTTTTAGTTAGGTTTACCAGTTGTGCTGCCTCTTCAGAAGTATTGGTAAAAGGCTTCTCCAGGACGACGTGCTTCCCCGCTTCCAAAGCTTTTTGGGCAAAAGGGAAATGGGTGTCGTTGGGTGTGGTAATCACCACCAAATCAATATCTGCATTCTGCAGCAGGCTATCCAGGTCTCTATAGATCTTTATTTCCGGATGAGCCTTTTTTGCATCGTCTCCATTGCGTTGCAGTATGGCAACCAGTTCAAACTGCCCGGTAAGCGTTGTGGTAAAAAAGGGAAGGTGAAAGACCCTGGCTGAAATGCCATAGCCTAATACCGCTACCCGTATTTTTTTCTGTATCATTATTTTTTCTGCATTTTTTCTTCTGCCCATTGCAGGGCTAAATCCAATTGCTGCTCCGGTGTCATATTAGAATTATCTATGACTACTGCATCTTCTGCCTGCCGCAGCGGACTGATTTCGCGGTGAGAGTCAATATAATCGCGCATTTCAAGATTATTTTTCACCTCTTCGATAGTGGTATTGGGATTTTGGGCGTATAGTTCTTTGAATCGTCTTTCCACCCGAACTGCATTATCTGCCGTCATAAAAATTTTAAATTCAGCGTCCGGAAAGACAACCGTTCCGATATCCCGTCCATCCATTACAATCCCTTTTTTTCTGCCCATCTTTCTTTGCTGTTCAACAGCAAAGGAACGGACGCTTCCGATAGTGGCTATCTCGCTCACTTTTTCGGCTACGATTAGATCCCGGATATAGTATTCCACATTCTCACCATTCAGAT
>JACFNM010000111.1 GCA_019454915.1 Chitinophagaceae bacterium | reverse complement strand
AACTCCTTAACACAGTTACTGTATACTATTTACACAAAGAATTAAATACTACCTTCTTTATTTTTATCAGATGTCCTTAACCATTTTCAGATAGTATGATTTATTTTATTATTAGAAATTTCGAAGTTAAATAAACTTGAATTATGAGAAAATCGTATGACATTAAGAAGACTTACTTGAAAAGTATTAAAGTCTTATTTCTCTTTATGAGCTCCATTTTAATTATAAGTCAGGCTCCATTAGCTCAGGAGAGGATTACGGTAACCGGACAGATTACTTCAACCGATGGTAAAGCGATTTCCGAAGTTACCGTGGTTCTTCAAGGTTCATCTGTGGGGACAACATCGGATAATAATGGAAATTATTCAATTAACGTACCGGGTAGTGGGAAGCTGATTTTTTCCCATATTGGTTTTGTTACAGCAACAGAGTCCGTTAATGGTAGACAGGTTATAAACATTGTTATGGCGGGGGAAGTAGGATCGATGCATGAGGTTGTTGTTACAGCGCTTGGTATTGAAAGGCAAAGCCGGTCGCTCACTTATTCTACGCAAAGCGTAAACGTGGATCAGATGAAGGAGATACCTGACCCGAATATTATGAACTCACTTCAGGGTAAGATTTCCGGTATGGCGATCAATTCTTCGTCTGTGGGTGTTGGCGGAGCTACACGGGTTGTATTGCGCGGTAATCGTTCTATTTCCGGTGACAGCCAGCCTCTATATGTAATAGACGGCGTTCCCGTGAATGGGAGCCCGCAGGACTTATCTGCTGATAACATTGCTTCAATTAATGTTCTGAAAGGTCCCAATGCTGCTGCACTATATGGTAGTGCTGCTCAGAATGGCGTTATAGTTATTGAAACCGTACAGGGCAGAAAGGGAAGTACAAGTATAGATGTTAACAGTACGTTTATGGTCAATAGCCCCGACTTTCCGCTTAAATTTCAAAATGAATATGGGCAGGGATCTGCCGGGGTATTCAATCCGCGCACTGAATTCTCATGGGGCCCGAAGCTCGATGGACAGATGGTAGACTCGTGGTCATTGGATCCTGAAAAACAGGGTACAAAGGTTCCATACTCAGCTCAGCCGAATAATATTAGTGATGTATTTCAAGACGGGCATAATTCGACATCGAATGTTTCTATCAGGTCAGGAGGAGAAAAGACACAAACAGCGTTTTCATATACATACCGGAATGTTGACGGGATAATCCCCAATAATAATTTCAGAAGCCACAATATTTCACTGCGAGTTGGTAACCAGTTGACCAAAAAATTAAAGATTGACAGTAAGGTGGAATACGTTAATCGTGTAATATATAATTCGTTTCAGGAGGGGGCTGCGAATTTCAATCCGATAATGCAGGCTTATACTATTCCAAGAAATATCCGGACAGTAGATGCGGTTGACTTTGAATATGTAAATGTTGCAGGGTTGAACAAGCAGAATTTCTGGAATCCGCTTTCTACATTATCTGCAAACCCTTACTGGACTATCAATCGTAATCCCAATGAGAATCACCGGCAAAGGACTATTTTGATGACTTCTGTAACTTATGATCTTACCTCCGAAGTTTCAGTGATGGCACGTGGTTCCTTTGATGGATCAAGTTCACAGCGGGAAGAAAAGCTTTACAATGATACTTATGTAAGGGCTCCAAATGGCAGATATACCGTAACCCAGGGTAATGCTACTATGTGGAACGGAGAAGTATTGGTGAGCTATAATAGAGAAATTAGTAGAGGCTGGAAGTTTAATGTAAACGCGGGAAGTAGCTCCAGAGTTTTGAGGAGTACATCTTTAAGTTCCAATACAGGTCTTGGACTACTTATGCCGAATTATTTTGCTATGTCCAATACGCTTGATGGACTTACTGATTTTGATCCGGGAAGCAACTACAATATTAATTCAGTATATGGCTTTGGAACTTTAAGTTGGAAGAATGCTATTAATCTTGACGTAACGGGTCGTAACGACTGGAGTTCGACTTTGCCGGTAGATAATCGTTCATACTTTTATCCATCGGTGGGTGCAAATGTCATATTATCAGATATCGTAGACATGCCGTCTGCGATTTCGTTCATGAAGGTGAGGTCTTCCTGGGCTAAAGTTGGAAACAGTGCATCCCCGTATATGCTTTTCAGAACGGCAGCATTCCGCCCTGGTGGCAGGAGCGGATTTGTTGAGGTGAGTGGTACACTGCCGAACCCGAAACTTGTACCGGAAGAAACAAAGTCCATAGAAGCCGGTCTGGAAATGCAGTTTTTGCAAAATCGTTTGGGATTTGATTTTACGTTTTATAAAACGAATACATCCAACCAGCTCTTTACTGTTGCATTACCTATAGGATCTGGCGCCAGCCAGTTCTATACAAATGGCGGAGACGTGAGAAACAGTGGTGTTGAAATACAATTGACCACCAAACCAATTAGAACTAAAAACCTTACCTGGGACGTTAACGTAAACTGGAACCTGAACAGAAGCATGGTGAACAGTATCTCTGATGAAAGACCTAAAGTTATTGTAGGAGATGATCCTTATGTGAGGGAATTCACAATTGAGCAGGGGAAACCTTATGGCGAGATTTATTCCCGTGGATTTTTGAGAGATGGTCAGAATCGGATATTGGTCGGTGCAAATGGTATGCCACGTATTACGGCTGGAAGAACAGTGATGGTTGGTAATTTCAATCCGGATTGGATGGGTGGTATTTTTACATCTCTGAGGTACAAAAAAGTCAGTCTAACTGCATTGATTGACCACCGTCAGGGAGGCTCAATTATTTCGATGACCAATTCGATGTTGTATGCTAATGGAATGACGGAAGGAACACTGATTGGAAGAGAAGGAGGTGTAATATTTGGAAAAGATATCTTTAGTAATGAAGTAGCCGTTTCTGAAGTTGATGGACATATCAACGACGTGCCGATTTCACCCGAGACGTTATGGAACACAATTGGGGGAAGAAATACTCCGGTTGGCGAGGCTTTCGTTGAGTCTGCAACGAATACAAGACTCAGAGAAATTACCCTGGGGTATTCATTGCCGATCAAGATAAGTGGCGCTAACGCATCAAATTTGCAAATCATGTTGGTTGGACGAAATTTATTCTTTATTCAACGTGCTTCTGACAGTATCGATCCTGATTTCATGGTTGGAACGTCACCAGATTCGGAGGGATTTCAATCTTTTACACCGCCCACAACGAGATCCTATGGAATAAGTCTCAGATTGTCATTTTGATATTCGTTAGACATCGGAAGAGTAGTATATAATTTTTAATTCGATTTTAAAATAATCAATTATGTTATTAAATAAGTTTAACTTGTTTAAGGTCTTTCTCCTGGTGACATTTGCCGGATTCTTTTGTGTTTCCTGTACAAAGAATTTTACGGAGATCAATACTCCTAAAAATTCCCTGGTAATGAATGAGTCGCTTATTGGTCAGGCTTTTGCACAAGCTCAGTGGGGGACATTATCAGGTCAATACCAGGTCGGGCAAAACTTGTTTGCTGATATTTATTCTCAGTTTTTTGCCACGACGCATCCGAATTTTAACTCTGACCAGTTTATGGAAGTCGCGGCATGGACAAATATCCGGTTTAAATATTTCTACGGGTCAGTAGCACCTCAGTTGTTCCAGGTTGAAGAGATTACGAAAGAGAAATCTATGGCAGTTGAAAACGCTATAGTAAAGATATGGCGGGTAGAAGCCTATCATAGAGAATCGGACTATTTTGGGCCGATAATGTACAGCCAGTATGGAAATGGTGAGACAAGTGTTCCATATGATTCCCAGGAATCTGTTTACAAAGATTTTTTCAAGACCCTTGATGAGGCGGTTTCAGTACTGCAACAGAACCAGTCGGCGGTTGCATTTGCCAATGATGATTTAGTGTACGGTGGCAACGCAGCCAAATGGCTCGTACTGGCTAATTCCTTGCGCTTGCGTCTGGCTATGCGTATATCCTATGTTGATCCCGATTTGGCCAAAACGGAAGCAGAAAAAGCGGTTAGTGCCGGAGTGATGACATTGAATGCCGATAATGCCGGAGTCCTTTCCACGATTAATAACCTTAACGGGTTGGCTACGTGGACTTATATCAATGAGTTCAGAGCGAGCGCTTCCATCATGAGTGCTTTAATTGGATACAATGACCCTCGTCTGAGTGAATATTTTAATGAAGCAGGAAACAGATTAGGTGGCAGTGGTGGCTATCATGGGTTGAGAAATGGGGTGCCTGCATCGATAAAATCGGGTGGGCTGCTAAATAATGCAAACTCATTTGTTGATACAAAATGGTTGCCCATAATCGATGGGGGAGCCAATTTACCCAGTCCGGTTATGTCTGCAGCCGAAGTGTATTTCCTTAGAGCTGAAGGCGCTTTACGGGGATGGAATATGGGAGGTACTGCCAAGGAACTATACGATGAAGGGATAAGGACTTCATTGAAGCAATGGACTACTGCTACTGATACTGAAATAGAAAGTTATATCAACAGCAATAATAAGCCTGCGGCCCTAAATGATCAATGGAATAGCCCGGCTATGACGGATATCCCTGTTGCCTATCAGGAAGGCGCTGATTTTGAAACAAAGCTGGAACAGATTATTACACAAAAATGGATAGGACTCTTTCCACAGGGCAGAGAAGCATGGGCCGAGAGGAGGAGAACGGGATATCCGAGGGGATATGCAGTTATTAATTCTTTAAATCCGGATATTCCCACTACAGGCCTGGTGAGAAGATTAATGCTTACAACGGGTGAAATTTCGACAAACTCGCAGGCCGTAGAAAATGCAAGAACTTTGTTAAACGGGCCCGATAATAATACCACCCGGTTATGGTGGGATACTAAGCCATTGAATTTGTATCCGGTGCCTACTAACTAAAATGGTGAATTATGTGGTTGGTATATCATCAGATGCCAACCACATAAATGTTTCGATTGGAGGCGGGCTACTATTTGATGATGGGTATCCTATCGTTGGGCTAAACAATGTGAGTAACCTGCGGAATGCTGGAAAGTTACCGACTTAGTTCGATAGTGGAATTTCCAGATTCAAAGCAAATAGGTAGATTTTTTGGGAAAATCGGGTTTATGCACTTGCCGACAATTCATTGCCAAACAAATGAAGCTTTGGTAAGGTTAACAACAATGAAATAGATTTTGTCAACTACATGATTCCGGGTCTTGTACTATAACAGTCTTTCAAGAATAGCGTATTTTGAACTGAAGAATGAAAAATAGTCACGGAGGCAATATTCAGATATCTGCCTTTCAATGAGTAACTTTAGTACTTAGGAAATAGTAACCGGAGGTAGTTGTATTGAAAACTCATTTTCGTAGTAAAATGAAATATGGAGTACTAATAATTGTATTAAGCTCTCTGGTTTTGCCAGTGAAATCTCAACAAGTGACTTATAAAGTTGCACGCACAAATCAGGCTATTAATATTGATGGTAATTGGGATAAAGAACAATGGTTGTTTGTACCGGCACTTGAAATTACAAATTTTATGGGCGGGATCCCTGCGTTTAAACCGGTAACCCATGTTAAACTTCTTTATGACGAAGCCAATCTTTACGTCATATTTCAGGTCAGGGATCGGTATGTAAGCAGCCTGGTCCAAAAACCTAATGGGCCGGTTTCACGCGATGCTTGTGTAGAGTTTTTCTTTTCACCTGATGAGAACACGCCTTTGAATTACTTTAATCTGGAAACAAATGCTGGCGGAACAAAATTAATGAGTTACCATGGTGAAATTACCAAGCCTCTGACCGAGATAGATCTGAAGGGGATTGAATTGGCCCACTCTTTGCCGGATGTAATCTCCTCTCCTATCATGGATAGTGTGGTGTGGACGCTCGAATACCGCGTTCCATTTTCAGTGTTAAGAAAGTATGGGACGATTACAAAGCCCGAACCTGGCGTTTTTTGGAAAGCTAATTTTTTTAAAACGGCAAGTACAGGGCAGAATCCTCATTATATTACGTGGTCGGAAGTTATTAACCCAAGACCGAACTTTCACCTGCCTGCTTTCTTCGGTACACTATTTTTTGAATAGACGTGTGAACGGTTTTAGTGGTAATAACATTTGTCTTATGTGAAAAACAGCAAGAAAAGGATAAGAATATTCAATGAACAAAACCATATATTCAACTTAGCCACTATCCATTTATACTAGAAATGTTATATAATGAATAGATCCCCGTTTTACCGCATTTTTGCGATTTTTTTCTTTTTCTGCTTAACGGCTGAAATGGGAAGCGGTCAGGAGATAAGCAAGGTAGAATATACCATTGCCGATGATTTTGAGACGGGAGAATTGGACGCCTGGGAGCCTTATCCATATTCACAGGATATCGGGTATGATGCCTTGTTTTTTGCTCGTAAGAGTCCTACTTACCAAAACAGCAGATATGCTATTGCACGTCCCGTTAAATCAAATAACACGGCAGAACTGGAGCATGGTTTTACAAAAAGGATTGATCTCTGGACGACAAACGAAACAGAATTAAAATGTGCTGTTTATTTTCAAAGTGACCGGAATGCAGATGAGCTGGAACTGGGATTGGGAACTTTTGACGGAGAATTTTATACACATAAAATTAATAATCCAAAGGCAAACCAATGGTTAGGGATAAATCTTCCGATAAGAGAGTTCATTTCGTCGAGAACCGGCCGAACACTGGCACCGGGTCAGCATCTTCAGGTAGTAACGGTGAAGGGAAGCTATAAAGTTGTCTATTATCTATACACGTACACCATACTGATGGATAACTTCAGTTTAAACGGAGAGAAGGCGAGTCAGTTCGTGGCAGTGAATCCGGGTTCAATAAACCTTGACAAGTTTGGGGTAACCATACTGAAGAAACACTATTTTGCGGGGGATAAAATCAGTCTTGAACTCCAGGCAGAAGAAGGTATGGCTGGTCTTCGGGAAGTAACGGGAGAATTATTGAATGGGAAGAGGGAAATTGTAAAAAATAATATTGCATTCAGGAAGGTAAATGAGAAATGGATAAATGAATCTGTTTATCAGATAAAGAAAGGAGATAGCAGAGGACAGTGGATGCTAAAGCTACAGGGAAGGACAACTTCAGGAGACAAAGTGATAGACAGTTTTTATTTTCTGGTACCTGTAAAGAAGATTGAAGGCTATCCAAGATTATATTTCTCAGCAGGAGAGTTAAAAGATAAACTTAACAGAAGCCCGGAAGGAGCTAAAAGGATACTGAATAATGCCTTAACTGATACCAGTTTCAAACAAATCAAAATTGACAGGATGCAGGAACTGGATTTAACCGAAGAAAATTTAACCGGCCTGGCTTACGATAAGATGGAGGGAACAACTGCCTATAATGCTTATTCCAGGTGGTTAGCTCCCATGCAGCAACTGGCGGCCATAGTAGAAAAGGGTAGTTTCCGGTATGCATTTATCGGCGACAGGGAAGCTGCAGAAAAAGCGAGGGCAGCATTGCTGAAGTTGTGCTCTTTTGAGAACTGGAATGCCAAATGGATGTTGTCACACGAATTTGGCACGTATTATCCGGTAGGATATCTGTTGGTAAATATTGCTGCAGGTTATGATATGCTTCACGATGTGATGACAGCCGAAGAGCGCAAATATGTAAGAGACGCGATAATGGAGAAAGGTCTGAAACTGTTTCAACGTGATATGGTAGAGATGAACCGCATGCCTTCAAATATGACCAATCACATAGCGGTAATGGTATCAGGATATGGACTGGCAGCAGCTGCCATTTACGGAGAAGAGCCGGATAATTCATACCTGGAACCTTATTTATCGGGAATCCTGACGAAGGCAAAGACATTTATGGACCGGACCTATTACAAGGACGGGAGTTATGGAGAGCCGACAGGTTATATGGATATGGCTTCGAGAGATATCGTAGAACTGGCTTTCGCTTTTGAGCGGAACTTTGGTGTTGACCTTACCAACAGGACTCATCTCCCGGAGTTCTACAAATATCCGTTGTACGCAGCCTACAACAGCGGATTGATACAATCATACGGGGATGCGGGGAGAAGTTATAGCGGATTTTCCCAGACACATTCACAATGGCTGGTACATCGTAATGGTGACAGATACCTGTATAAATATGTAAAACCATACTGGGATGAGGGGAAAGGGGGATACTTTGGTTTTTTGTGGTACAGAGATGATTTGACTCCGCTGGTACGTGATTCTCTGCCTACTTCAAGAGTATTTAGTGCCAAGGGAATGGTGATGCGCTCTGGCTGGAGTGACAGGGATGTGGTAATAACCAATCGCGTAGGTCCGAACTCGAACCATTATCATTTGGATCAAGGCACATTTCAGGTAATGGCGAACGGAGAAGAGTTGCTGACCGATCCGGGTATCGGGATAGCCGGATATTATGCTAATCCGGATTATCTGAGTTATAATACCCAATCGATAGCACACAATGTATTGCTGGTAGATCACAGTCCCGAGAGTCAGAACCCGGCTCATTATGACAACGGGATAGCAGCACTTAGTACGTGGCCCCGGATGACGCATTCTTTTAACAGTGAGACAGCTGATGTAGTGGAAGGAGAATTTGCATCTGTTTATCGTAATAAGCTGGACAGCTACACGCGTACACTGATGTATCTGAAAGGAGGAACCTTATTTTTATTCGACAGGGTAAAGAGCAAGGCAGGAGAGCGTCATATTTATGACTGGTTATTTCATGCGCCGAAGAACGGTAGCGAACGTAGTATAAAGACAGCTGGGAACCGTCTGTTCATAGACAGGGCGAAGTCCAGACTGACGATGGACATCCTGACGCCGTCATTCGGAGCGGGAAATTCATCGGGTGAAGCGATGATAAAGTCGGTGACAATAACAGACCGCAATGACCCCCAGTTACCCGAAAGTTTTGTGAGGTACAGTACATCGGATAGTTTATCCGGAGTGAACTTTTTTGCTACACTGTTACCTGAACCGAAGCCGATGGGAATAGATTACAGTCCCCGTCCGGTGGTAGAGAAAATAAAAGATGGTGGATGGATAGGAGCAAAGGTTACGAAAGAGGATGGGATAGATTATGGTTTTTTCAGAGAAGAGGGCACAGCGTCCGTGTCAGAAAGCACAGTGTCAGGGTTCAGGACAACGGGGAACAGATTTGCAGTATCGACAGGATTAGGTGGCCGGTTGCAGAAGGCGTATTTTGAGGGAACAGCGTTCGGTTATCAGAATTTTTCTATTCGCTCGAAGGCTCCTGTTACTTGTGCAGTAGAAATACAGGGCAGTCGTACGATTGTAAACGCAGAAGCTGGTAGTGAAACAGAGCTGGCGATCCGTTCAGAAACGAAGCCTGCCGGCATTATATTAAATTCCTCCGTTCTGAAAAATTGGGAATACAGAGAATCTGACAGACAGGTTATTATAAAAATACCGGCCGGGAGAGCTGATATTGAAATAAACAGATAGAAAAAGGCGATGGAATTAAACATTTTGGGTGCGATTATTCCGAAATAAACAGCTTTTTATCAATAAAAGCAAGAAACCTAAATCCGTAATATTAAACGGTAAATCTTTAAAGAATTTTTCATTTGACAAGAATCAAAACAGAGTTACAATAGACATAGAAAAAGGGGAAGGAACACTGAAAGTAATAGATTAAATTAGGGTTCGTTTCCGGAGATTAATATTTATAACGATTATGGAACTTAAACTTTTTTGGTATGAAAATTTTAAGCTGCTCTTTTTTCTGGTTTTTCGTTTTGAGTGTGTTCGTGGCGGGGTGTAATAATAAAACAACGGAAGCCAGTACTGAAAACCCGGGGTTGTCCGGCCAATTGGAAGCTATAGAATATCATTCTTCTATGCCTGCAACAACCACATCCTTTGAATTGAGTTTAATATGAACTTCGGGCAATTATTATAACAGGAACAAATGGAAGATAATTCAAAACTAAACAGGAGAAAGTTTTTGAGAAACGGAGGTGCAGCACTTATAGGCGCTTCTGTGTCCGGAATTTTTTGCAATACTCCCGGTGAACGTTATCATTCGAATGAGACCGGCAAAAGGTCGGCTGGTACCGATGATGAAAAATTTCAGCCTGATGGCTGGAAGATGATGTATGAAAAAGCCGTACAGTACAGAAAGATTGATGCGCATAACCATGTGGGATTTCCCGGACTTACTCCTGAAGCAGTAAATGAAAGCTGTAGAAGGATGGGAATTACGAAGGCAGCCTGTTCTTTTCCGGGGGGTAAAAATCCGGATGAGATTCGCCGGAACAATGATGTGATACTGGATGCGATGAAGAAATTTCCTGATCGGATTCTGGGACAATGTTATGTTAATCCCACTTTCAAAAAAGAGAGTCTGGAAGAAATAGACAGATGTATGGATAAGGGAATGGTCATGTTGGGCGAGCTTTATGATGCAGTAAAAGCGAGTGACCCGCTTTTTTATCCGGTTATAGAAAAATGTATTGACCTTAAAATACCATTAATGTGGCATGGTGTAACCACACTTGGGAACTGGCGCCCGGGCTATACACCTACCAATCCTCCTAATTCGTCGGTGCCAGAAGATTTTGTGGAGATCGGCAAACGTTATCCGGAAGCGATGATAATTTGCGGTCATATCGGTGGGGGAGGAAACTGGGAATATGTATGCAGAGTACTCAGAGACTCACCCACAATTTTTGTGGACACCAGCGGTAGTATAACTGATGATGGAATGATTGATATGGCCGTGAAGTATATCGGGGTTGACAGATTGCTGTTTGCTACCGATATAAATTATGAAACAGGTGTCGGCAAAATCATGAATGCCAACATCTCTGACGAAGACAGACAGAAAATTTTCTTTGACAACTTTAATAATCTCCTGAAAAAAAGAGGAAACCATGTTAATTGATATCCATTCATATATCGGCAATTGGCCGTACAGGGATTTGAAAGGAAATACTCTTCACGAAATGCTCCGTCGTATGAATCGTTTCGGAGTGGATAAAGCCATTGTTTCTAACCTCAATGGTATTTTTTATGTTGATAGTGAGATTGCCAATGAGGAATTGTTTGACACCATCAACGAAGAAGCTGAATTTAAGGATAGGTTTATACCCTATGCCGTTATTAATCCTATTCTGCCGTGGTGGAAAGGCTCTTTAAAAACGTGTAGCGAAGAACTGGGAATGAAAGGCATCAGAATTTATCCGATCTACCATGAATATAATCTGACAGATAATGTCTGCCTTGAGATGGTGAGAATGGCCAGGGATTTAGACATGCCTGTAGGCATATCTATGAGAATGGTGGATCTTAGAGAAAGATCATGGCTTGATGTCAATAAGGAACTCACCTACAACGATATAGCTTCACTTGTAGAAAAAGTACCGGATGCTAAATACATGGTGCTGGATGCGAGATTAACTGATTTTCAGGAAAGAACCACGAAGAGATCGATTGATATATTGAAGAATGCAGATATACTTTTTGATACTGTCCGGTGTGCGGGCGTACCTTGTAAGGGGCCTAACGGAGAGAGTATGAGCTATTTGATTGAAAATTTTGGTCGGGATAAAATGGCATTTGGAACTGAAACTCCTTTTGTGGATTATTGCTCTCCTTTCATTCGTGTAGCGGCATACGAAGAAGCTGATGAAAAGACCAGGCAAATGATTTGGTCAGAAAATGCCAGGCGTATGTTGGGTATTTAATGAAATCGTATGTTGTGATGGCGCACCATCCATCCCTATTGCATTGAGGTGAAATGAGTGAGGTGACAATTGTTTGAAAGAGGTTTTTTATTGGACTTGTACTCAATAAACTTTTTTGGTTGTCGGGAATATATGTGGTCTATTTGAGGTAGTATTTAATTCTTTGTGTAAATAGTATACAGTAACTGTGTTAAGGAGTTA
>JACFNM010000657.1 GCA_019454915.1 Chitinophagaceae bacterium | reverse complement strand
ATTCCTGTTGGGGATAAGGAGACCCAAAGTCGCGCTTTGACCCGTCATCGTTTTTATAATACAGGTGTTCAAGAGGCTTGTTTTCTCTGGACATACCGTAAACCGTAAACTTGCTCCAGGAATTATTTGTGCCTATCTCCGGCGTATTATAACGGTAGCTTTGATTATACGCAACATTAATCTCTGTACTGAAAACCTTGGATATCTTCAGATTAGATCCCAGGGCAAAATTGGTAGCATTGTTAAAAGTATTGGGCACAATAGCAAGTCCATCAGTTCTGGTGGCTGACAAACGAACTGTTCCAAATTCTCCGCCACTGGAAAAGGATACATTGTGTGTCGTTTCATTTCCGGTTCTGTAGTAAGACGCGCGATTATCCGGTTGCGGAGAATAAGGTCTCATTTCGCCATCCCACCAGCGTACCATTTGACCATCCAGTTTTGGTCCCCAGGATGAACTCGCACCAAACCAACTAAATATATCCCAGGTATTGAATCCTCCCGGAATCGTTCCGTGGTATCCGCCTATTCCCGAACCACCGGCCCCATAGCTTGATCCACCGTATAAAGTTGGCAGATAATATTCGCCGGAGGACGTCTTCGGAAGCTCCGGGTTAGCGCTCCATAATCCGGCGGCAAAACCACCACCATACTCATTCTGCACATCCTGAAAACGATAGACATTTTGAAAGTTTGTGTTGAAATTATAGTTCAACCCCAGCCCTTTTTCCTTAGCGCCTTTTTTGCTGGTAATAAGTATAACTCCATTAGCCCCTCTTGCACCATATAGTGCAGCCGCATTAGGCCCTTTCAATACGGAAATACTTTCAATATTGTCCATATTCATAAAACTGAGATAGTTCCCCCAGTCGCGTAGATTCTCTGTACCCTCAATATTGGATTGAGCTGTGGGTTTATTATCGATAATGGCTCCGTCAACCACAATTAAAGGCTGATTCAATCCGGTCACTGAATTATTGCCCCTGATTACAATTCTGGAAGACGCATTAGCCAATCCATTGCTTGTGGAAATATTTAAACCCGCTACTTTTCCCATCAATCCCTGGGCTACATCTACCGGAGCAGCAACAGTAACGTCTTCAGCCTTCACCTGTTGCACAGCAAATCCAATAGAACGTTTATCTCTCTTAACACCAAGGGCAGTCACCACCACTTCTTCCATATCTGCAGCAGAAGATTCAAGCTGAACATTGAGGTTCGTCTTCCCTCCTGTTGCCACTTCTTTCGTGGTGTATCCAATAGAACTGATAACTAATACGGCATTTTGATTGCTAACGGAGATACTGAAATTTCCATTATCGTCAGAGAATACGGTCTCCGTTCCGTTTTTTACTGAAACAGTTGCCCCAATTACCGGGCTTCCCTTTT
>JACFNM010000110.1:3213-11992 GCA_019454915.1 Chitinophagaceae bacterium | reverse complement strand
GGCAACGCGGTGGCGGAAAGCTCCGGCGAAAATGTTAACCGGAATAAAGGCAAACTCACATTGCGCAGGATATGGTTTTCTTACAATGGCAATGATAAAGGCGTCAAAAATCCTTATGCGTTTTCCTACGGAACGGATGAATCCGGAGAGGAGCAAACCCGGTTTAACCCGCAGCACAACAGCAAGAACTACGACAGATGGGGTACCTATAAAGACCCGGCATCTAATCCGGGCGGGTTGAACAATATAGACTATCCTTATGCGGTACAGGACAGGGATATGGCAGCGGAATATGCGTCGGCATGGAACCTTACCGATATCCGGCTGCCGTCGGGAGGATCGGTGAAAGTAAGCTATGAGGCCGATGATTATGCGTATGTACAAAACAGAAGAGCGATGCGGTTGTTTTCAATTGCCGGATTCGGCGGCAGCCCCGGCGATGAAGTCAAACCCTTCACCTACCAGCTCACGGGGCAACAGTTCAGCGACTACGATTATATTTTCGTTGACGTAAGTGAGCCGGTGGCGGATAAAGCGGATATCTATCGCAAATATCTTGAAGGGGTAACCAGGCTGTTTTGCCGGGTGGCGGTGCATATGCCCGCTGACCGGTGGGGGAGCGGCGCCGAACCGGTGCCCTGCTATATTGAAGTGGATAATGATCAGTATGGAGTGGTCAGCGGTAATGACCGGCGGATATGGATCAAAATGGCGAGGATTGACAATAAGCACCCGATAGCTTTGGCGGCGATTCAGTTTTTGCGGCTTAACCTCACCTCCAAAGCCTATCCTGCTTCAGAGATGGGAGATGATATTGATTTTGGCGATGCCGTACAGATGCTGGTATCCTCGGTAGATGAGATCAGGAATTCGGTGAAGGGTTTTTACAACAACAGCCGGTCTAAGAATTGGGGAAGCGCCATTGAGGTTTCCCGCTCCTTTATCCGTCTGAATGTACCCGCGTATATAAAATACGGCGGCGGATACCGGGTAAAGCAGATCGAGGTTTTTGATAACTGGAAGCACATGACCGGTCAACGGGAAGCCGGTTACGGGCAGCAATATGATTATACCACCACAAAGATCGTTACCCGGGACACGATCGTGTCGGGCGTGAAGAAATTATTAACCGACACACTTGTTATCAGCAGCGGCGTGGCTTCTTATGAACCTTTTATCGGCGGTGAAGAAAACCCTTTCCGCGAACCTGTTGAATATGAAGAGAAGGTTTCCGTTCTGGCGCCGAAAAATTTCATGTACACCGAAAAGCCCCTGGGAGAATCGTTCTATCCGTCGGCGATAGTGGGTTACAGCAAGGTACGGGTAAGAACGATCCATACGAAGGCGCGGTCGGCAAACGGCTGGCAGGAAACCGAATTTTATACCACAAAGGATTTTCCCACGCTTGTTGAATTCACCCCTCTGGATGGAGACAGTAAAAAACGATACCATCCCACACTAAGGAACCTGCTCAAACTTAACGCGGTTCAGAACATCACGCTTTCGCAGGGTTTTAAAATTGAGCTCAACGATATGAACGGCAAAATGAAGGCGCAGGCAAATTACAGCGAAACCGATCCGCGGAATGCCATTCAATATACCCGGCATTTTTATAAGGTGGATAACGATGCCGTAGAGCAAAAGCATTTAAACAATAGCGTATGGGTGATAGACTCATCCAACGGCAACATCAATCCCGATGGTATCATAGGCCTCGATATAGAACTCATGAATGACATGCGGGAACAGTATTCCATTACCCATTCCAAAAACCACCAGGCCAATTTGGATTTGATCCCTTTTATCTGGTTCCCGCTGCCGATAATAACTTATTTTCCGATGTTCCAGAAAGAAGAAAACACGTTCCGCTCGGCGGTTACGGTAAAGATCGTTCAGCGTTACGGTATATTAGACAGCATCGTTGTAATAGATAAGGGCAGCATCGTTTCCACCAGGCACCTGGTATTTGACGCGCAAACCGGCGACGCGGTTGTATCGCGTACCAACAATGAATTCGATGATCCTGTTTACCAGTTCAATTATCCCGCTTACCGGGCTTATAGCGGCATGGGCCCGGCGTATGAAAATGTGGATGTGGTGTTCCGCAACAAAAAGGTTATAAAAGGCAGGATGCTGAATGCCGATGACAGCCCTTTTGACGCCGCGCATTTTTTTGAAAGTGGAGATGAACTGCTGCTTGAACGCTGCCGCCTGACCGAAACGGTGGTCCCCAGGACGGGGGATTGTCCTCTGTATTTGTTTTCGGGCCATACCGCCAACCTGAGGATATGGGCGATGGACGCTTCTAAAGGGAAAGAAAAAGAAAACGGTCTGTATTTTATAGATGAAAACGGCAAGCCATTCCACGGGTTCATTGAATCCATGCGCGTCCTTCGCTCCGGCAAACGCAATATGCTCAATGCCTCTGCCGGCAGTATTGTTTCGCTCGGCAGCCCGGTAAAGGAATGGGCGCCCGGCAAATACCGGATCGTAATTGACAGTACTATTAATATCCTTCATGCCGCGGCCAATACTTATAAAGATCTCTGGCAGGTAGAGAAAAGCTATTATGTGAAAGATAGCGTGGTGAGGGTATATCAGGATTTTGAACCGATTACGGTTAATCCCAGGGTAGCTTTAATGCTATATGATATAACAGGCGGGATGACTTTAAGGAACAAAGCTTTTTATCCTAATTCAAAATATGTTGCTGCCAGTCTGGATTTTTTGGAGAGAAGTATTTGTCGTCCTTCCAGAACCATTTATACCAAAAGCATTCTCCAATTTGACCTCAGTGTAATCCCCAAAGATGCCGTTATCAGTTCAGCCAATATTTCCTTTACAGAGAGAATACCGAAAGGATTTTTACCGAGGGTAACCGAAAAGAAAGATTGCCTGTTGTCTTCAAACCGTCAAAGCTACGACTGGCAGTCAGCTACCACTTTTTATAAAAACGAATCTGCTGCATGGATAAAGAAGATCACCGTACCGGTTGATGCAAATACGTCATATCCACTTCTTAAAGGAGAAGAAGCAACAAAAGTTGCGGTCGTTTATAATAACTATCAATCGGTTAATTGTACAGAACTTATTCAAAGCTATATATCCGATGCTCCTCAGGACCGTCACGGATTTGTATTTGAGCTGCAAAAAACAAATAGAAGCAACGTGAATGTCAGTGAGACCAATTATCTTACCTTCTGCGCCACTGACGAAGAGGGAGTACATGCGTCACCGTGCGGGCATCCTCCCTACCCTTCCTGCAATTGTTTTAAACCTACCTTAACCGTATATTACCGCGCATATGTAGATTCTACCATTAAGCTTTGCAAAGAGAATATTTCCGATACGGCTGCTAATCCGTACCGGTGGGGTATCCTGGGCAACTGGCGGAGCGACCGGGCTTATACCTGGTATTATGATCGCAGGGAAAGCGATGCGCAGGTCACCGACACGGACATACGGAGAGAGGGGGTGCTGAAACGGTTCACCCCGTTCTGGAGCTTTGAACAAACGGGTCTGATCAACAGCGCCGACACTTCCAAATGGGTATGGAATGCTGCCAGCTCCGTTTATAACAAGCGGGGTTTTGAAATTGAAAATTATGATCCCCTCGGAAGATATAATGCCGGCTTATATGGTTATAACCAGTCGCTGCCCGTGGCTGTGGGGCAGAACAGCCGTTATCGCGAACTGCTTTACGACGGCTTTGAGGATTATCATTTCAAAAATGAAACCTGCGAACCGCTTTGTGAAAACGAACGGGAATTTGATTTTGTAAGAGACCAGGCGGGGGTAACGGTGGACAGCATCCAAAGTCATACCGGACGCTTTAGTCTGAAGGTTGACGCGGGGTCGGAATCCTTGCTTACGGCTACGGTAAGCGCAGCCGATACGGTGTTGCCGGCGGTGTCGGCGACGGTAGATTCCGTGCCGGTATATACCACCCGTGTGATCGGCGCCGGCGCTGGTTTGATAGCAACATACAGCCAGTCCTCCTCTCAGGCTCAGGAAGGAGGGTGCCCTTATAGCGCCGGCATCTATGACTACCCGCAACCGTTGCCTTCGCCTGATATAGCGTGGGGTTATGCCACGCCTGTACCTGATCTTTGCGGACAGGGGGCCTATACCGTTGTGATAACGGGATGGGTTCAGGCTAAAACCACCGGTGATTATATTTTTTACCTCAACAACAGTGGAAGCACTGCCTACATGGTGGTAGGCGGTTCTTCCTTCGTCCTTGGCAGTGCGGGAGAAAATTCGGTGACCCTGCCGTTGACTGCCGGAAACTTATACCCGGTAATGATCTATTGTATCCACAGGCCTGGTCAGCCATTCGGGGTCAGGCTTCAGTGGTCGTCTGAGGCTTCGGGGGTCAAGAAGGAGGTGATTCCCACGGGATTCCTTTACCCGCCCCAAACCACTGCCCCCCCGCCTGCATCCTTTGAAACGGAGATCCAATCGTATTGTATTGATTTCGATAAGGTAAAGCCCGAAAATATCATCCGTCCGAAGTTTTCCCCTATAAAAAGCCGGGATATCGTGGTAAGCGCCTGGGTAAAAATGGAGGGAGAGGATTGCGATACGGCGCCTGTACTTACGGATGCGCTGAAAGTAGGGTTTAAGCAGGGGGCCTTAACACTCGACGAGTTTTTCCCCCGGAAAACAGGCGTGCGCATAGAAGGCTGGCAGCGATATGAACAAACGATAACCGTGCCTTCAACCGCCACCGGGATCTTCCTGAGCATAAAAGGTACCCAGGGTAAAACCATTTACGTGGATGATGTGCGGGTGCAGCCCTACAACAGCAGTGTAAGATCATTTGCCTATGATGCGGTAAGTCTGCGGCTGATGGCTGAGCTGGATGAAAACAACTATGCCAGTTTTTATGAATATGATAATGACGGAACGCTGATAAGAGTGAAGAAGGAGACTGAGAGAGGTATACAGACCATTAAAGAAACGAGGAGCGCGCTGCCGAGAGAGTAACGGTGGTCAGGAATCAATCAGCTCAAAGCTCATAGCTCAAAACATACAAATCTTAAAAATATGATACATTATTCAAAACAACTGATCCTTGCCTGCTTTACCTGCTGTTCTTTGCTTTTGTGCCGGGCGCAGGCGATCATCCCCGGAGCGGAGATCATGGAAATGGTACAGCTTGCCGAAAGCTACCGTTCTGCAAAAAACCTGAGCTTCAATGTGGCGATAAAATATACCGACAGCCTTGACACGGGCGCCGTCATTGAAGAAATGACCGCCGCGTATAAACTGCACAGCGGTAATTACTACACTTATATAGACAGTACGGAAATCGTGCAGGGAGGACGTTACAGTCTCCGGGTAAACCATACCGACAGCGTGATCGCCATCGGCAACCGGCAGACCTATCCGGATGTAATGAACATACCGGTAACCGATACCCTGTACTGGAAAACCTTTATACTGGGCAGGACGGCCACCCAGATCAACGACTCTACCCGTAACCTGAAAATAACTTTTAAACCGGGAGCGCTCTACAGCAGCTATGAAGTGAGATACAATTTCAGGAGATACCGTATGGAGCAGGTGAAGGTTTATATGCCGGCCGACCTGCCGGGTACCGACCCCGATCTGTTTCCCAGCGGCAAGGCGCTGATCACCTTCACGTTTTCGGGCTACGATACTTCCGCGCTCGATGCCGGGTGGTTCAGCGAAGACAGGTATATCCTGTACCAGGACGGGCAGTTTCAGCCCAAAGCGCCCTATACCGGCTATTTTATAGAAACCAATATTACCCAGTAATGTTTCAAGTAAGGCTCATGAAAGCATCTTCAGACACCACTTCTTCAACGCGGCGGCACAGCCGCTGCCGTTTATTCATGATCGTTGCGCTGATGGTATCCCTTGCCGGATACGGCAACGCTTTGCAGGCGCAGCAGGCGGTAACTTATATGCATGGACTGGATGGCGCCGCAGAGCAACTGGCTAAAGACAGCAGCCGCACGGTAATTGACTCGGTGCTCTTCAACGCCGGGGCCTTCCCGCCGCTTGATCCGCAGGCGCCCTATACGATCTCCAATATCATTGTATTCTATATCAACGAATCTTCGCCGAGGATGCTCCCCGATTCGTTCAAAGCCGAACTGACCCTGCGGGTATATTTCACCAAAACAAACAATGTGTCGGATTCGGTGGCGGAAAAAAAGCTCAATATAGACTATTATAAAAGCAGGAGCTATAACAATAAAGCGGTGTATTACTTTGCCGGGGCAAAGTCAGTGACCGTAAAAGTACAGGACATCCAGATATCCTACGCCTCATCGTCGGTGGTGCTGCCGTTGCTGAAGGTAGAGAACCGGATGGTAGTAACGCGAACCTTCGGTATGGATTGCGGAGACGACGCCATCACCACGGTATCGCATAACACGGCTACCGTTGCTACCAAAGGCGAGCTGCAGGTGTCGTGGCCCGGCCGCAACGCTGCCCGGGAATACGATCTGGAATGGACCTTCATTGATCAGTCGGCCTTAGATGCGGGATGGTACACTACCGGCGGATCGTTAGACCCCGGAAAACTGTTCCGCAACAATGCTACCCGGGTTACCATCCCCGGCAACACCTATTATATTCCCCTGTTGTACGAGGGTGACGGCAGGCTGTTTTACCGGGTAAGGGGCGTACAAACCACCCCTGATAAGGAAAGAAAGGTAACCGCCTGGAGCTCCGCCTATGCGGCACAGGGAGGCCTGGGTGAATATGTATTTGAAGGGCATGAGCGTTCCCTGAACTGGCAGTCCGCCACCTCCTTTGCCGAAGCCGGCAAACGCAAAAGCGTGGTACAGTATTTTGATGGCACCCTGCGTAGCCGGCAAACCGTAACCAAAGACAATACAACGGACACCACCCTGGTAGCGGAAACTTTTTACGACAAGCAGGGCCGGGCTGTGATACAGGTGCTGCCCGCCCCTTCGCTCAGCGCTCTTATCGGATACCATCCGCTTTTTAACCGGGCCAGGGTCAATGGCGCCGCCGTTGAAAATACGCCCGGCGTGTATGATACCCTTGAAACCGCGGCCGGCTACTGCGAAGCCGCCGCTCCGCCCCTCGATTCCGTGTCGGGCGCCGCGCAGTATTACTCCTACAACAATCCCAATAAGCTCAATCCCATCCACAAGTTCCTTCCCCGGGCCAAGGGCTATCCTTTCAGCGAAGTAAAATACACGCAGGACAATACCGGGCGCATTGCCAGCCAGGGAGGGGTGGGACCGCAATTCCAACTGGGTTCCGGTCATGAAACCCGGTATTACTACGGCACGCCGTTGCAGTCGGAGCTCGACGCTCTTTTCGGTACCGAGGCCGGCATCGCCTCGCATTACCAGAAAAACATGGTGCGCGATGCCAACGGGCAATACAGCGTGTCCTACGTGGATATGCACGGCAGAACCGTGGCCACCGCCCTTGCCGGCGCCACGCCCGGCAGCATGCAGGCCCTGCCTTCTTACAGGGACTCCACCCAAACTGACGCCCTGCTGACTCCCGTAAACAATGTTATCAAAGGCAACGCCATCACCTCTGTTTCCACCCTCCTGGTAGCCCGTGCCGGGGTAGATTCTTTCTTTTATACGCTCAATGCGGAGAGCCTGCAGCTCCCCGATAAAGACGCAGTGGAGATCTGCTATGACTGCCTGTACGACCTGGAGATCACCATCGCCGACGACTGCAACAACCAGCACCTGCCCGACAATGAATTATTTGTATATCGTAAATCCAATATGCGGGTTCAGCCTCCCGTTTATGACACTACCTGCGCTCCCGCCGGCAACTTTGAAGTGAAGCTTGGATTGCATCTTGAAGAGGGCAGCTATGTGGTAACCAAAAAACTCACCCTGCGCGCCGACGCGCAGGCTTATTACCGCGACAGCCTGTATGCGCCCCACCATACGGTGCATACCAAAGAAGATATCATTGCCGGACAGCTCAGCCGCATCCGCGAACAGCGGGAGAACGATTGCGTGCAGGAGGGCGAGCCCTGGTATATGTACCAGCAGTACCGCGAACAGATGTTGCTGGACATGACGCCGCCCTTTGGTCAGTATGCCGCCTACCCCGGTAGTGAGCGCCTGCCGTCTATTTTCAATATGCAGGAAACGCGGCCGCAGTACAGTACGGTAAGCTATCCCTACAGCGGCGGGGCGCCAGACCCCGCCACGTTGTCGCCGGAGCAGTTCCTGTATAACTTTGAGCCCGGTTGGGCCACGGCGCTGCTGCCGCTGCATCCCGAATACTGCATGCTGCAGGGCTATGAGCAATACAAGCCTTCCTATCACTGGGATGCGGATTTTGAAGCCGCCGACACCTACCAGCAGGCAATGATCAACGGATATCTCAATCCCACCAACCTGGTGTCTTCCCCTGCTTCCGGCTTTGGCAACGGCAACGACTCCCTGTTTTACGGGGGCGCCAACAGCGCTTCGAAGACCTGGCTGAGCGACAGCCTTACCAACTATAAAGCGCTGGATGGAAAAACCTACAGTTTGTGGGCCACTGCCAGCATCATGGCGCACTGCGACCCTACCGATGGAGCCTGTGTAAACAGCTTTTACAATACGCCCGGCAATGCCTTTAACCCCGGGGTTATGGGCTGCGAGGGGGAGATGGATATGGCCTGGCGCTTTTTTCGCAATGAATACCTGCGCCTCAAGCACAAGCGGATAGACGATATCGTACGCAGCGTATGCCAGCCGGTGATTGCAGTGGGCGCTTCACCGGTGTTCCCGGATGAAGCCGCCGCCATTGC
>JACFNM010000110.1:2030-3203 GCA_019454915.1 Chitinophagaceae bacterium | reverse complement strand
TGTAGAGGCGGTTTTGCGTGAGATCGAGCCGGGCGCCGCGCAGCAGGCTGCCGCCGACAACCTCGCCAACCGGGCCGAAAGCACCTGCCTGGCTTATGTGGAAAGCTGGTGGCGGCAACTGGAAACCTGCCAGTATTCCGCCGAAGACTCCGCCATTATCATTCCCCGTTTGATAGAAGTATGTAAGCAGGGCAGCGATTCCACCCATCCTTTCGGGGCCGGCAGCGTGCGACCGGGGAGCAATTATGAATACCGGAGCTTCGACGAAGTGATCACGCAATACAATGCAGGCATTGGTAAACCCGGCAATGCGGCCTGCAATGCCTACCTGATTGATGCGCCCGCGCCTTATAACCGGCCGGTGCTGGTAACAGAGCAGCCCCTGTATGCCAAACCCGATGCCTGCGCCTGTGAAAAAATAACCACGCTGCACGATCAGTACGGCGGCGCTTCGGGCTACAGCAGCTTCAGCGATTATGTACAAAAGACATTGCATACGTCTATCAGCCAGGGTGCATTAGACAGCCTGCTTGACCTGTGCAACGGCAATATTGAATGCCGTTATATCGCAAAGCCCGTCACGCTGCCGCCGGCCCTGCAATGCGCCACCGGATATGATGTATGCGCGGATTGCAATACGGTAGATCAAACATACACCGCCTTTATAACCGCGTTCCCGGGTACTATTCCGGCTTATGCGGAAATGACGGAACAGCAGCAGGCCAACAACCGCCTGTTTGCTAATTATATGAACAACAAACTGGGCTTTAGCAAGAGCGCGGTGGAATACCTTCAGTTTATGGATAGCTGCGGGGTAGGCACTACGAGTTCATACGACTCGTTGATTACGATAAAGAAGTTATTCCGGGATGAAATGTACGATATCCATTATGATAGTGATGGTATTGACACCACTACATGGAAAGTGGACTTCGGCAGTTCATATAATAACACGGGCACTCCACATGAGGACATTTTCATTAACGGAATTGCCCATTATCCTTATCCTATTCAGGGAAGCAATCACGTTGATTTCGATTATATGTTTCCGCAGGTAAAAGATTCCGTTTGCTTAAATAATAATTTCCGGATTGAGTTCAGGCTTAAAAATCCGGTACCGGATTCTGTTTTAAGTCACGGTACAGAACTATTCTGGCTATACGGTGATAATGG
>JACFNM010000110.1:0-2020 GCA_019454915.1 Chitinophagaceae bacterium | reverse complement strand
AGCCACCATTTCATATTTCGGCCCGTAAACTCTTACTGGAATGCTTTTTGCACCTTTCACAGTCCTAATACACCCGACACCTGCAGGTACAGCCTGAATAATTTTGTGAAGAGATTTGACGATTGGCGTACAGTAAAGATTATAGCTCAGAATAATAAATTTGATGTTTACCTCGATGCCGCTTTTATAGAATCCCTTGATTACTCTTATGCTGGTCCTTTAAACAGACTTTACGGCTTTTCTATAGTATTGAATACAAAAAATAACCTGGCTGGCAGTATTGACTGGATAAGGTTATATGACAGTACGGGGAACCTGTTATATAATGAAGACTTTGATAATCTCCCAAACTTTAGTCATATTTCAGAAAAACAACCCTGCAATGTAAGCGGCTGCCAAACAGCATTCACTGCCTATTACAACCAGCAAAAGGGCGCCAGCTATACGTTCTCCCAAATTGATTCCGTGTACACCGCTGCCGGCCTGGTGCTGGATGTGTGCATACTGGATACCGCCTCCGTTCGCTGCGACCAGTTGGAACAATACGTACAGCAGTACAAAGACCAGCTTGGCAAACCGGCCTCCGGTTATGTAGACCTGGACATGCGCACTTTCGCCGGCAATAAAACGCCCGATGAGGGTCCTAAGGGCGTGTTTGACGTGAAGGGGAAATTATTGGGTAACACGGTTGACAGTACGCCCACTGCCGTTAAGCAGTCTTTTGTGCAGATATGGAACAGCAGCGCCGACAACCGCGAAGTAGGTACCCTGTCGTTGCTGGGAACCGGCCGGTTTCGCCTTTTTCTGAATCCCGGCAAACAGGCGCCTAAAGAAGGGATCGTAGGGCAAAGGTATTACCAGTTAGACTCATACGCCCAAAACGCTCCCACCTTTATGGTGGCACCTGGTTCATTTATTGATTACGGAGAAGGACAGATCCTTAAAATTGATTCAACCGGCGGCAATGCCGCTACGGTTATCGAAACTATTAAAGGAGTGGAAGGGGCATATTTTGGAATGAACCAATATTATGTTCCTGACTTAAAGCCTTATTCCTACTTCATTGTATCCCATAATTACCCGGATGCAGATCATCGTACTATTTCTATCTATCATACCGATTATAAAGGAGTTGTCTTTTTAGCCAATGGTAGCCTCCGTCCTAAAAACTTAAGAGGCTTTATGCCGCAGGAGACGTTGTTTTTGAAATTGGGTGATCTCAAAGATTCTGCATATTTTAACTTTTCTAATATCAGGAACTTTGATCAGATTACCTCTATTGAGCATTTATCTATTGTAACAGATAGCTTCTCAACCGGCAAACACGATTTGTTCCCCATAACCCGAAATAAAAATTTAAAGATTATTCATTTTCTGGATGGGAACAAAAATAATGCTGATGAAACGCCATTAAGCAGGATTACCCCGGCATTAAATGAAAACTTTGAAATGCTAAGATGGATGCAAGTATCCGGTACAACCACGGCAAACTTTGATAGCATTAATTTTACGTTACCACACCTCAGGTATCTTGCTTTGGCTTATTTGCCACTTACCCCGGCACAAGTTGATCGTGTTTTAAATCAAATTGCAAGTGTTAACGAAGAGAGAAATGGACTGATCCTCACATGGGACATTTCTGCAACCCGTACTTCTGCGAGTGATGCCGCGTTCAATAAATTATTATCACAGGATTGGCAGCTTATACTTACCAACAACTGGAGTAGTTTTGTTAGGATCACTACGCCGGAGATTATTGATAATGAAACATATCCTTTCGCCACCCCCTTCACCGATTTCATCAACTCCAAATTCAACACCAATCTTACCGCTGCGCAGGTAGACAGCCTTTACCTGGCCCGGTGCGGTCATAAGCCCAACTGGTACGATACTGCCGCCGGCAGCTTCCCGACAGGACTGCTTCTCTGCGGCAGAAACGAACCCGTTTCACCCGCGCTGCGCTACGAAGAAGTATATGACCCGCCCTGCTCCGACAGCGCCACCCTGGCCTTTAATTCGG
>JACFNM010000109.1 GCA_019454915.1 Chitinophagaceae bacterium | reverse complement strand
GGCATACTGTTGATTAAAGTCTTTCCGTCTCTGTTGCTTATCGGCATCATCTTGTTTGCTTTGACTACCCTTTTTTCCGTAGTAACTTTGCCCGTTGAATTTGATGCAAGCCGCAGAGCGTTAGCCTGGCTCCAGCACACCAATGTTACCAATGCGCAGGAATATCCCATGGCCAAAGACGCGCTAAAGTGGGCGGCAATGACTTATGTAGTAGCGGCAGTGGCGTCTATTGTTACACTGGCTCAATACATATTGATATACGCAGGAAACAGAAGAGATTAGCTGGGTACAAATGGCCCCGCTTTCGACTCCCGGGTATCATCCGGGAGTTTTTTATGTTCACCGGAATCTCCAGACGGGATTCTTTACATCATGATAAAACAGGAAAGTCCAGTTCTCACTACTTCCCTGTTGCCACCATTGCTGTCGCAATTCCATACTCTTTTTACCATCATAATCATATTTAGCCACGAAGCGACTTTTCATCTGATGTAACTGGGGTGCATCATCGGCTCCATAAAAAGCAATCTCCTCATCTTCTTCAATCCAAAATACCTGGTGCCAGGGGCTATGAGCTCCGGTTACCTGATAACGAATATATCCATCAATCACGCCGTCCCCATGTAACAGTTGAACATTCCCCGAGCGGTTGAGTATCTCCACCTCATCAGGGATATAGGAAGGCGAGCCACCTTGTAAGGCCAGCGACAGCTCTTCCTGTTGCACATAATAGGTAGCCTGGGGAAAGCTTAGAAAGCGCTGATGAAGCGTCTTATCGTATAAGCTGACACCACCCGTGTGGTCTTTATGTAAATGACTCATCAATACTTTGGTGATATCCGTGGGATTTATATCATGATCAATCAAATGCTGATGAATTTGCAGTACGCCATCCGGTCGGGTGAATCCCAAGCCGGTATCTATCAGAACGAGGTCTCTTGATGTAATGACCAGAAAGGGCTGAATCTCCACCAACAAACTCCCCACCGGTCTTTGCTGAAGATTATCTTTTCCCAGGTTAAAAGGAACAAATTCTTTGGACTGGTCTATCGTAAAAGCGCCTTCGCTTAAAGGAAAGATTTTCATTGTCCAAAGTTATTGAGTAAATGTTGCCATGAGCCATAAAACGCATTCAAAAATTAGCGCAACACCATCTGCCTGTCTTTGTCCAGGCGAAGCAGAATGAAGACCATCGCACTGAAGGTAATCAGCGAAAGTCCTCCGTAACTCACAAAAGGCAGTGGGATTCCGATTACCGGTGCAAGCCCGATGGTCATGCAGATATTAATGGCTATATGAAAGAAAAGTACGGAAGCCACTCCGTAAGCATAACAACGGCTGAAAGTACTTCGTTGTCGTTCGGCTATCGCAATAATCCGGAAGAGAAATATTACATAGAACGACAGGAATATCATGCTGCCGACAAAGCCAAACCCTTCCCCAATGGTACAGAAAATGAAGTCTGTTCTTTGTTCCGGAACAAAAGCATATCGCGTTTGAGTTCCTTTTAACAGTCCTTTCCCCAATACGCCGCCACTGCCAATTGCAATCTTACTTTGTCTAACATTGTAATTACCATCGTCCTTCTTCTGTGCGGAATTTCTTTCAATATCTTCCAGTGCGGCCGCATCCTTGGGAATATAGTCCTTACCGATAGTATCATAAATCCTCTTTACCTGATAAGGTTTCAAGACGTGGTCAAAAATAAATGGAACCGCAAACCGCTGAATTCCCACACAGGCGCCCCAAATGACAATAATCCACATTAAGATCGGCTTATGCCGTTTAATCTGTCTTCTCAAAAAGTAAACAGTAAGCAGTGCAATACCAGTCAGGATTAATGCCAGTAAATTCGGATCCAACAATAAGGTAGCTACAACGAGTATCGCAAAGGAGAACCCTACTACCAGGACAACTGCCGGTAGCCCTTCACGGAACATCACCAGGAAAAATGAAAAATAAACCAGCGCCAGCCCCGTCTCTTTTTGTAATATCGCCAGCAGCGCGGGACCCACCACAATAGTTGCCGCTATCAGTTGTGACCGCGTCTTAGTGAAGTCAGTATCAATCCGCGCAACATACTTCGCCAGGGCTAAGTTGGTAAACACAATACACAACTGAATGGGTTGAAGCTGAAAAGCATTTCCAAACTTAATGATGGATTCCGTTCCTTTAATATTGGAATGAAACGGGAATACCAGCAATAGCAGGATAATACCCACCGTGTACCACAAGTTTGCCGTAGCGGTGAAAAACTTGCTATCGGTCAGGATAATAACGGTTCCTATCAGCAGCGAAAAAACAAAAAAGATCAACTGTTTGCCATAATCCGTTCTGAAAGAAAGAAAATTATTCAAAATATCATCGCCTTCACTGTAGGTTGTGGCAAAAATGCTGATGATGCCCGTAATACATAACAAAATGTACAGCCACAGCAACAAGCCGTCAATCCCTCTCCTTGTATTGCTATTCGTTATCATCGGGCTGCCAGGTTTTTGCTGATTTCGTCTTCCGGTTGATATTCGTCGTTCTTATTTGTCGGGTTCATTACTTTTTCTTTCACGAGGATGGGCAACCCTTTTCCCTTGCCGGCAGGAACTGCAGAATATCCGCGCAAATATTTTCGTATATAACTACTGTCTTTTCTGAGGTTGAAATAAAAATAAGCTCTCGTGGAATCCGCAATGAATTGTTTCCGCTTGAGATATGTGGGCATCAGATTTGTGGAAGCTATCCGTTCCACGTCTTTCTGACGTTCCACCCGGATGGAATCCGTCAGGTATTTCTCAATCAGGATAGAAGCGATGGGGGCAGCCCAGGTAGATCCAAATCCGGCATTTTCCACCACTACCGCTATGGCAATCTTGGGGTCTTCTCTCGGCGCAAAACAAACAAACATAGAATTATTCGGCAGTTTAATCCGTTTACCATCCAGGATAGTATATTTTTCAGAAGTGCCTGTTTTGGCGCAAATATTTATTCCGGGAATTTTCGCACTTCTTGCCGTACCGTGCTCCACCACATCCTGCATACCGGCGTGAATGACTTCGTAATCCGCGTCAGCTATATGCGTCAGCGCGGTGTGTTTATCCCTGAAACCATTCAATATCGTATCCTTAGCCGTTTCGTTTTCAATTCTCTCCACAAAGTGTGGCGTATAGTAATATCCTTTGTTTGCGATAATACACATAGCATTTGCCAGTTGCACCGGGGTCACCTGCATCTTATCCTGCCCGATGCCCAGCGTAAGATTGGTACACGAATTCCAAGAGCCCCGGTAATCCTTGTTGTACTCGGTGGTATCCGGAATATTTCCCGACAGTTCATTGGGCAAATCCACACCCAGTTTCTGTCCCCAACCAAAAGCATTCATGTAATCTTTCCAATGCGTGTATCCCTTCTTAACCCCCTTGTCTTTACTGTTGTCCACGCTCATGCGGTATATCTGGCAGAAATAAGAGTTGCAGGAATTGGCCAATGCAAGCCGAAGGTTCGCCGCATGTCCCGGATTGCTATGTTCGCACCTGACCACCTTGGCACATCCATAATACGCACCTCCGCAACCCACGCCGTAATTTGCAGTTATCACGCCCAGGTCGAGCGCTACCAGTCCGCCCAAAGGTTTGAAGGTAGAACCGGGTTCATAGAGTCCTCTCGTAGCACGATTCATCAGCGGCCCGGAAACGTCGAGTACCAGGTCTGCATATTTTTGTCTGCGAGCGCTTCCGGTCAAATCATTGGGATCGAAAGAGGGTCCGGAAACCATGGTAAGGATGCCTCCCGTTTGTGGTTCTATAGCCACCACGCTACCCACTTTATTCGCCATCAGCTTTTCCGCCAATTGTTGTAACTCGATATCAAGATAGGTATAAAGATTACGACCAGTTACCGCAGCCGTGTCGTATTTGCCATCTTCCCAAGAGCCCTGCAACCGGTTTCTATTATCTTTAATGAGATTTTGAATGCCCCGTTTCCCCATCAACACAGATTCGTAATATTGTTCCAAACCGGAGCGGCCGACAAAGTCGCCCATCTGATAAAAATAGTTACTCCGGCGAATGATTCCGGTGTCCACCTCCCCGATGTCACCCAACAAATGCGCGCCTGCGTTGTAGATGTAATTCCTGATAGGTCGTTCGATAAGCGTAAATCCGGGAAATCTCCAGATGTTTTCTTCCAGTTTAGCCTGCAATTCGATAGATAACAATCCTTCAAACACGGAAGGACGATAGCGCCCGTTCTTAATAATGGCAGAAATCATCCTATTTCTGAACTCTGCCGTATCAATAGAAAGAATACCGCACAGAAATGCGGTGTCCACCTTTCTCACTTCATAAGGCGTTACCGTAAGATCGTAAATGATGGTATTGTTTAAGATGGCTTTCTGATTTCTGTCAAAAATGATCCCCCGATCGGGGTAAACCACTTTTCTATATACCGCATTGTCCAGCGCTTGTAGTCTGTACTTATCCGAAGCCACCTGTAAAATAAACAGGCGGGCAACTATGATAAGGAACGTAATGCCGAAAATGAGTCTAATTATATTTTGCCTCGATTGATTAAAAGCAGGCATAATTATCTACCTCCTTTATATATTGGTTCTGAATTTTTGTTTTCTGTAAAACAGTATTTCCGTAATCGAAATCAATAAAAAGCTAACGCCTGTAGTGGCGACTACCTTGCCCAAAAAGTAGCCAAAATTTCCAAACTGCATCCATTCTAAGAAAACCAGGTAAGTGTTATGTACAAAAGTAAGGATAAGGATATAGACAATGTAAGGCGACCATCCCATACTGGAAGGGGCCGGCGCAACATAATTAAAGTCCGATTCATCTTTGGGTATCAGGATATTAATGATAAAGGGACGCATATAAGCCATCAGCGTGCAGGCTGCGGCATGCAGCCCGGGTGTCTTGGTAAAAAAATCCAGGGAAAGCCCGAATATAAAACCGGTCAGCGTTAGCGAAAGGCGCGGAATCCTGAATGGCAGCCACAGCAGGAACAGAAAATACAGGTAGGGTGAAATGAATTGATGCAACGGTGGTATTTTATTCAAAATGAATACCTGAAATAATATAAAAACAACAAATCGGATAATATTTTTCACCAATTCATTCATCTTTACTCTTGTTTATAGGTCGCCTTTTCCAGATCGTCCTGCTCTTTTTTCTGCAGATTTTTTACTGCATATACAAATTGAATATTAAAGAAATTAGTAGCCGGTCTTATTTTCAATAAATAGAAATTACTCCCATCCGGATTCTCAATGCGCTCTACGATGCCTAACGGCTGGCCTGGCGGAAAGGAAGAATACTGACTGGTAACCACGGTATCGCCTATCTCCACTTTTACGGACTTAGGTATATTGCGGAAAGTGAGTATCTGCGGATCCTTACCATCCCATTCCACACTACCGGTTTCTCCGCTATTCAACAGGCTGGCGCTTACCCGGCTCTGGCGGTGTAATAAGCTCATGACGGTAGCCATGTTGGCGCTTACATTCACTATAGTTCCTACTACCCCACCCGAACTCACCACTGCCATATCTTTTTCCAGGCCCTGGTTAGTACCCCGGGCAATGGTAAGATAATTGGTTTGTGACGTAACGGAATTATTAATCACCTTGGCCGGATAATACAGGTAACGCCGATGCAGTTCGAGAGAATCTATCCGCACGGAATCAAGTAATACCTGAGTGGAAGTATCCGGAACCAGGAAGTCGCTTTTTAATAAATTGCGCAGTCGCTGGTTTTCTTCAACCAGCAGGTCGTTGGTTTTTTTAAGATTGAAATAATATTCTATCGTGTTGTACTGCTTGCTGACTTTCCCGGTTATCTCTCCGGCAACATTCATAAAAATTGCCTCATGAAACCTGTTATAACTAAATAGCATATACAGGGCTACCACCTGCATTAAAATGAAGAAGAGGAAATTAAAGTAACGACGGACAAAAAGAAAAACATTACGCACTTCCTTGTGTTTTTACAATGCTACACGGAAAAGAAATTGCAAGCACTCTTTGGCATAACACTGGAGAATGAGCAATCGGGTTAACTATCTCATGATAAACGGATACCGCTGATAGTTCTTAAGCGCGATACCGGTTCCCCTTACCACGCTCTTCAACGGATCGTCCGCCACATGAACGGGTAGTTTTATTTTCTGACTCAAACGCTTATCCAATCCCCGCAAAAGTGCCCCGCCGCCGGTAATGTAGATACCTCGCCGGTAAATATCCGATGCCAGCTCCGGAGGAGTTGTTTCCAGTGCTTTTAGAATCGCCTCCTCAATTTTGAAAATACTTTTATCCAGAGCTTCCGCTACTTCCTGGTAACTTACCATAATCTGCTTGGGGATACCCGTTACCAGGTCGCGCCCGTTGACCGGAAGATCGTCGGGTGCATCATCCAAATCTTTCATTGCCGCCCCAATCTGTATTTTTATCTGCTCGGCAGTTCTCTCACCTATCAACAGGCTATGATAGCGCCGTAATGCTTCCATGATATCTGCCGTAAATTCATCACCGGCAATACGGATGGACTGGTCACAAACAATACCCGCCAGTGCAATTACCGTAATACCCGTAGTACCCCCGCCTATATCCACAATCATATTACCTACCGGTTCTTCTACGTCAATTCCGATACCTAAAGCAGCAGCCATGGGTTCATGCAACAGGTACACCTCTTTAGCGCCGGCCTGCTCCGAACTATCCCTAACTGCGCGCTTTTCTACCTCTGTAATACTGGATGGGATACAAATCATCATGCGCCAACTTGGCGGAAATAATGGCTTTTTAGGATAGATCATTTTGATCAACTCCCTTATCATTAGCTCCGCTGCATTAAAATCGGCAATTACACCATCTTTGAGCGGACGTATGGTTCGGATACTTTCGTGGGTCTTTTCATGCATCATCAATGCCTTCTTACCCACGGCAAGTACATTCTTTGGATTATTTCTGTCTAAAGCTATAATTGAAGGCTCATTGACCACTATTTCTTCATCATGAATGATAAGGGTGTTTGCCGTTCCCAGATCTATAGCAATTTCCTGTGTAAACCAGTTAAAAAGACCCATAATTGATATTGGAGAATAGGTGATTCTTGAATAATGTTTGCAAAGTTGTTGTAAATAATTTGAAATACAACGCTAAAACCTTGATTTTTATTGACTTTGAGGGAAAAAAAATTATTTATATCTCCTCCTGTTACGCCAAAACTCCTTCTTAAGAGCGGTAACGCTTATCTGTGGCTGATTACATTAATTATGAAGCAGCATCGGCCGGGGTATCAAAAGAATTCATAACCGATATCTGATCGGAAATGCATCCCTTCAAATTCCACGATTTCCAGGATCGCTCTGGATTTATCCGCGGCTTCTTTCAGGCTGCCTCCAAAAGAGGTAACAGCTAATACCCTTCCCCCGTTAGTAACTATTTGATCCCCGTCGGACCGGGTGCCTGCATGAAATACTATGCCGTCTTCCTCCTGCACCACGTCCAAACCGTCTATTAAGAACCCCTTTTCATAACTTCCCGGGTAGCCGCCACTCACGGCTACTATGGTTACCGCTTTTCTTGGGTCAGTTTCAATTTTAACGCTATCGAGTCTTTTTTCGACAACCGCTCTCAGGAGTTCAACCAGGTCGTTCTTCAGCCTGGGCAAAACAGATTCTGTTTCCGGATCACCCATCCGGCAGTTGTATTCAATCACATACGGGTCATCTCCCACTTTGATGAGTCCGAGGAAGATGAATCCCGAATAATCAATATGCTCTTTCTCTAAACCCTTAATCGTAGGATCAACTATACGCTTAATCACTTTTTTCATAAAGTCGTCGTCCGCAAAAGGTACAGGACTTATAGCCCCCATTCCTCCCGTATTTGGGCCCTGATCCTCCTCAAAAATCCTTTTATAGTCCTTCGCCTCCGGAAGCAGCACGTAGTGCTCCCCGTCTGTTAACACAAATACGCTCAATTCAATTCCTGACAAGAACTCTTCTACCACCACCTTTTTACCGGCATCTCCAAATTTGGATTCCTGTATCATCAACTCAAATTCAGCCGTTGCCTCCACGGGGTTCTGGCATATAATCACCCCCTTACCGGCAGCCAATCCGTCTGCTTTTAACACAATGGGAATGGGATGGGATCGCAGATAGTCCAGTCCTTCTTCAAAATTGGATACGTCAAATTCCCGATACGAAGCCGTAGGTATGCCATGCCGTTGCATGAACGCCTTTGCAAAAGCTTTACTCCCTTCTAAAGCAGCTCCTTCTTTGGAGGGACCAATCACCGGGATGGGTTCTATGGCCGGATCATTTTTAAAATAATCATAGATTCCTTTAACCAGAGGCTCCTCCGGGCCAACTACCACCATCTCAATCTGGTGTTCTATACAAAATCGTTTTATGCCTTCAAAATCCGTAACCTTTAGGTCTACATTTTCCCCGCACTGGCTGGTGCCGGCATTGCCGGGCGCTATGTAAAGCTGCGTGCAATGGCTACTCTGGCTTAGCTTCCACGCGAAAGCATGTTCCCTTCCACCTGATCCTAATAATAAAATATTCATACGAATTCACTTCCATTAAGAATATTGCGAAAATAGAACGAACAGGGCTTATATCTTATTTTTTTTTCCACCGGTGTATCTCAAATACCAGCCATCTGAAAATATGCACTATATTGAGCTATAGAAAAAAAGGATCACTCCCAAAGATTACGTTCAATATTGATAACAGATGAATCAGACTGCTTCAACAAAACACTCCAAAGGCCTATATGTATTGTTTGCCACTGAAATGTGGGAACGCTTCAATTACTATGGCATGCGCGCCATTTTAGTATTGTTTATGACTAAGGCGCTGCTTTTTGACAAAGCCTTTGCTTCCAACTTATACGGAAGTTACACCAGCCTTGTGTACCTGACACCATTGCTGGGAGGATTTATTGCCGACCGGTATTGGGGTAACCGGATGTCCATTATTGCCGGCGGACTGATTATGGCAACCGGTGAATTCATCCTGTTTTTTTGCGGACACCTGTATGATTCTTCACCGGAGATGGCTTCTTTTCTTTTTTTCGCCGGGCTGGGGTTTATGATTGCGGGAAATGGATTCTTTAAGCCCAATATCTCTTCACTGGTAGGTCAGCTATACCCAAAAGGCGATAGGAGGATTGATGCCGCCTACACTATTTTCTATATGGGTATTAATGTAGGAGGCGGGATCGGACCCTTTATTTGCGGATTGGTAGGCGACACGGGAAACCCGGCCGATTTTAAATGGGCCTTCCTGGTGGCGGGGATAGGCATGCTGATCAGCGTAGCCATCCAAAAATTATTTCATCATAAATATGTATTGGATCCGGAAGGGAAAGTACTCGGATTAATCCCAAAAGGACAGCCCAAGATATACACCAACGCCGTTGTTGCCACCGTGAGTTTGATCGCCCTGTCGTTTTTAATGATTGGGTTATTATATGTGGACGCAAAGATTGTAAACTATCTCACCTATCTGCTTATCGCAACGGTCTTGTTTATCGCTTTCGTTATTTTTTCGGATAAAACGTTAAACAAGTTAGAGAAACAGCGGATAGGCGTTATTTTTATCACAGCTTTTTTTGTTATCTTTTTCTGGAGTGCTTTTGAACAGGCAGGGGCTTCCCTCACTTTTTTTGCCGAAGAACAAACACAGCGGGATATTGGTATTTTCGTAATCCCCGCCAGCTTTTTCCAGTCTCTCAATTCTATTTTTGTGATCACCTTTGCTCCTGTTTTCGCCTGGCTCTGGCTGAAATTGGGTAAAAAGGATCCCGCTTCTCCAACCAAGATGGCCATGGGGTTAGCCCTTCTTGCACTGGGATATTTATGGATTGCGTTCGGGGTAAAAGACGTACAGCCAGGTATCAAAGTGAGTGTGATATGGCTCACGGGGATGTATCTTCTGCATACCTGGGGCGAATTGTGCTTATCTCCCATAGGTCTATCACTCGTTAACAAACTCGCGCCGCTCAAGTTTGCGTCTTTATTGATGGCGGTTTGGTTTCTGGCCAATGCGGCTGCCAATAAGTTAGCAGGGGTACTAAGCTCCCTTTACCCGGAAGCCGGGAGAAGTACTTCCTTTTTGGGATACTCCATGTATAACATGCACGACTTCTTTATGTTGTTTGTATTCATGGCGGGTACTGCATCCATCCTGCTGTTTATCCTCACCAAAAGGCTGCAGCAGATGATGCAGATGGACAAATAATATTCAGCTGGATTTTCTGCTTTTATCTTATTCTCATATAAGGATTGGAAAGGCAGGATTGTGGGACAAATGCTTCTTTGCTGAGCGTAAAAAAACCGGCATCATTTGATACCGGTTGTGTTTTGTTCTTCGGTTAGTTACTTCTCTTGATCCCATTTGCGATGGACTTGTCTGCCTTTCCCCATCATATCCGGTTTCCCTTTCCTTTCCTCCCGCATTTGCTTCATCTTGTCCTTCTGCTCTTTGGTGAATACTTTATCTGACTCCTCACGGCGCTTTTTATTCAGCCCCTCCATCCGGGTTCTATATTCTTTTGCAGTAATTGTTGATTCCTGCTTTTTAAGTTCCTCCATGGATAAACGGTAATCCTTATTGATTTTTGCCAGTTGATCCCGTTGTTCCGAAGTCAGATTTAATCTGTTGTTTGCCTGGTTACCCTGCCTCTTATACTTACCGGGATGCTGCCTGGTCACCTGCGGATTCTTATTTTGATTTTCGTTAGTGGTCTCCTGGGCAAATACCGCAGGAAGCGCAAAGGCGATAGCCAGAATACCTAATACAATCTTTTTCATAATTATAATTTTTTTGTGTGATACTGGATAGACTCTCTCCTCTTTTTAAAGTTTAATCTCAAAAACGTTCAACGAGAATTTACCAACCATATTTCGCCGGTTTATCATTATTATTAACGTTACTTAACGCATCGGTTTCATTCAGGGATTGGGTTACTATCGCGAAGCTCTGTTCGGAAGTGCCTCAATACCAGACATACTTTTTGAGGAATTGAACCCGCGGGACAGAAAGTTCTGAAAAAAGCAGGCATCTTCTTTTAGATATCATATTTAAGATTATTATAAAAGTAACACCCGATTGATTTCAGTTAATAATGGCTATTTTCACCTTATTAAACCTCTAATGCACAAACTAAAATTAACCCTGGCCTGTTTGTTTGTTTATTCTATTGCCTTAGGACAGCAGGATGATTTTATTTCATTCGGGAAAAGGGATCGTACGCTAAGGACTTATTTTAAAGGCATGCCCATAGCCTTCATTCACAGAAACGGAGACTTTATCAATGGAACAATTCAAAAGATACAACGCGATTCGATTTTTATTAAGCAATATGATATCCGAATGATGCCCACACCCTGGGGTACCGCATCAAAGGATACCATAAGCTACTATGATTTGAGATTTCACTATAAAGAGATTGCGGCCTTTCCCCGTCCGCCGAGGTCGTTTGAATTTGTACGGAATGGTACATTCTTTATGATAACCGGCGGTGGGTATACATTTCTCCATACCTTTAACGGACTGATACAGAAGCATCCATTGGATGGTGCTACGCTGGCGATAAGCGGAGGCGTTGCGGCGCTCGGGTTTACCATGAAAAAACTTCGAAAATATTATTATCCCATCGGGAAGAAGTACACCATTAAGTACATAAAAATGACGGCGCCGGAGCCGTAAGGTGAATCTGTTTTATTTACTTTGCAACCATAGTTTTGATCGTGGTAAAGTTTTTCTTCATTCGGTTTTGGAAGTTTTGCAAAAGACTACTGCTTATTCTTTTGGTTTCCCACCTCGCATATATTTTCATCCTGAAGTGGGTAAACCCGCCGATCACCCTCACTCAAATAAGCAGTCTCCTTAGGGGCGACGGGATGAAGCGGGATTATGTGAGCAGAGATAAGATATCGCCCAATGCCGGACTTGCAGTGATTGCGTCGGAGGACCAACTCTTTACGGACCACAAAGGGTTTGACTGGAGAAGTATCCAGAGAGCCATTGAGAAGAACC
>JACFNM010000656.1 GCA_019454915.1 Chitinophagaceae bacterium | reverse complement strand
CAGATGGAAAAATAAAGATCATCACCCTGGCGCCGGAATGGGAGACCGCGCCCGAGTTCATTGAAAGGGCGGTCCGCTCGGGTGTTATAGTAGCTATCGGGCATTCGCTGGCCAATACCTCACAAGTTAAACGGGCTGTGGAAGCGGGCGCCCGTATGTCCACCCATCTGGGGAATGGGATACCACTGATGCTGCAACGACACCCCAATTTGATCTGGGATCAGTTGGCAGAAGACAACCTGACAGCGGGCATTATTGCCGATGGCATACATCTCCCCGACGCTTTTATTAAAGTAGTAAGGAAAGTGAAAGCCGAAAGCATATTGGTAGTAAGTGATGCCACCTGCTATGCGGGCATGCCTCCGGGGGAATACCACAGCCATATTGGTGGCGATGTGGTATTGGATAAAAACAAAAGAGTGTCGTTAAAAGGGTCGTCGGGATTACTCGCAGGTGCTGCCAAATCACTTTTGGAAAACGTGGAAACCCTGCTGGAACACCAGCTCTACCCCCTGGCGGAAGCCTGGCAAATGGCTTCTTTAAATCCTATCCTGCTTCTCAGAAAAAATAATGTTGATGTGGATTTGTATGACGACGATCGGGTGGTGTTTGCACTTGAGGACGCATCAATTGCCATAAAAATGGTAATCAAAAACGGGAAGGTGGTTTTCAATCATATAATTTAATCCTAATGAAATGAGCGCTGTACAGGAACTAAAGGTAAACAAGCTGAAAGTAAAAGTATATAATTCGCGATCGGAGATGGGGCAAAGCGCCGCAGATGATGTAGCGGCTGCTATCAATATCCTTTTGGAAAAACAGGATTCCCTGAATTTGATTTTTGCCGCGGCTCCGTCGCAAAATGAATTTTTATCTGCCTTATCGCGGAAAAAAAACCTGGCGTGGAATCGGATCAACGCTTTTCACATGGATGAATATGTAGGACTGCCGGAGAAGGCGCCACAATCTTTCGGGTATTTCCTGGACGAAAGCATTTTTAAAAAACTGCCATTCAAACAGGTGTTTTATATTAATGGCGCTACCGGTGATCCTCAGCAGGAATGTGATCGTTACAGTAATTTATTGAAACAGCATCCTCCGGATATTGTGTGTATGGGGATTGGCGAAAACGGGCATATCGCGTTCAACGATCCGCATGTGGCTGATTTTAAAGATCCTCTTTTAGTAAAAGTGGTGGAACTGTCGGAAGCGTCCCGCCGGCAGCAGGTTCATGATGGTTGTTTCCCCAACATGGAGTCGGTGCCCGTAGCGGCTGTAACGCTTACCATCCCGGCCTTAGTGCACGCCGGGCTGATCTGTTGTATCGTACCCGGGAAACAAAAGGCGGAAGCGGTATATAATACCTTAAACCGCGAGGTGAAAGAAAAATATCCTTCCA
>JACFNM010000108.1 GCA_019454915.1 Chitinophagaceae bacterium | reverse complement strand
AAGAAAACAATCCTGGTACTGATTTCAATCCTTTCGGTATTTATTTCAGAAGCCCAGTTTACGACGACAAACAGTAACGGATACGATTATCATGCGTTATTCTCTCCCTTATTTTATACCTATAACGGCAATGAATTCCGCGGAGCAAACGGGGCGCCGGGTCCCGCCTACTGGCAAAACCAGGCAGACTATGAGATGGATGCCCGGTTAGATGAACAAGCCAATGAAGTGACCGCGACCGTCATTTTGAGTTATAAAAATAACAGTCCGCATCCACTACCCTTTATCTGGCTTCAGTTGGATCAGAATTTATTCAACGACACTTCACGGGGACACGCAAAAATGCCCGCCACCGGACGTAGCCGTTACGGCGATGCCAACAGCGATTTTAAAGGGGGGTTCCGATTTCAGTCTGTTTCCATTCTAAACGGACAATCTGAAACAAAGGCGAATTATGTACTATCTGATACGCGCATGCAGGTTCGTTTAGATAAGCCCGTTGCGCCTCAAAAAGGAGAACTGAAACTCAAGTTGGTTTATCGCTTCACTATTCCTCAATACGGTGCAGACAGAACCGGGATTTTGAATACCAAAAACGGTGATATTTTTGCCGTCGCTCAATGGTATCCGAGGGTCTGTGTATTTGATGATATCAGGGGCTGGAACACGGACCCGTATCTCGGCGCCAGCGAGTTTTATCTTGAATATGGCAATTTTGACGTTAAGATCACGGTTCCGTCCGGTATGATTGTAGCCGGTTCGGGGGAACTGCAAAACCCAAAAGACGTGTTAACGTCCACCCAATTGGAACGCTACAACAAGGCGAAAGAAAGTGACCAGACGGTTATGATCCGAAAAAAAGATGAAATCGGTAAAGCAAAAGAACAGCCGGCCTCACCACAACTTACCTGGCATTTTAAAATCAGTAACGCCCGTGACTTTGCCTGGGCGGCTTCCCGCGCTTTTATATGGGATGCCGCGAGGATGAACCTGCCGGATGGAAAGAAAGGGTTAGCAATGTCGGTATATCCGGCGGAATCCGATGGAAAGAATGCCTGGGGCCGCTCCACAGAATATACCAAGGTGGCGATAGAAAACTATTCAAAGCGCTGGTATCCTTATCCTTACTATTCGGCGGTAAACGTGGCGAGCAATGTGGGCGGCATGGAATACCCGGCTATTGTATTTTGTAGTGCACGGGCCACAGGAGCCAGCCTGTGGGGCGTAACCGACCACGAGTTTGGGCATACCTGGTTTCCGATGATCGTAGGAAGCAATGAAAGAAGGTACGGCTGGCAGGACGAGGGCTTTAATACCTTCCTCAATAATATCTCCACAGAGGAATTCAATAACGGGGAATATCAACCCCGAAGACGAGATCCGCACCAGATAGGATATATGTTCGGCCCGCAATCGGAAACTATCTTTAATACACCGGACGCGATGAAAGAGCGAAATATCGGCAACCTGCTTTATTTCAAACCCGGTTACGCGCTGGAATTGCTAAGGAATCAAATCTTAGGAGAAGAGAGGTTTGACTACGCCTTCAGAAATTATATAAGAGACTGGGCGTATAAACATCCCACTCCCTGGGATTTCTTCAGAAGCATGGAAAACGGTGCAGGAGAAGACCTGGGCTGGTTCTGGAAGGGAATGTTTTTGAACAATTATGCCCTGGACCAGGTGCTCAGAAAAGTGGAATACGTGAACGGCGATCCGAAGCAGGGCGCTTTGCTCACTATAGAAAATGCGGGCCAGATGGCGATGCCGGTCGTGATAGAATATACTACGGTTGGCGGTAAAAGCGGGCGCATAAAACTGCCCATAGAAGTATGGCAGAACAATAGCGAATGGATAGTAAAGATAAATTCGGGTGAAGCGCTCAACAAAGTAGTCATTGATCCCGATCATGTATTTCCGGATGTGGACGATTCCAATAATGTGTGGGTGAAATAAGGACTGTTTCGGACTATCTGATTATTGAAATGAGCATGTCAGCGCCCACATGGTATTACCCCATGCGGGCGCTGCACTATCACCGGAAAAAATAACGGGCCGTGATAAACCGTGTATCATCCCTGGTTCAGTACGCTGTTCGATGTCTGTATGGCTTAGCGATGCTGCTGCCCTATAGGCTATGCAGTCAGATCAATGAGGAGATATTATCGAAAGCGGATAAAGTAAAGTCGTCATTCAATTCAAAATCGTTTGCAGATGCTCCCTGAGCCTCGTAATAGCCGCCGCTGCATTATTTATTCCCTGCTGTGCTTCTGACCAATCGCGTTGTTCAATGGCCTCACGTATCTCCGGCAAGGTCTTAACCCCATAACCCGTATACAAACCCGGAGCATAAATACAGTGCTTATACCACGGACGACCAGGCAAACCCTGCGGTAAAAGCAATTGTTGTTCGGCGGTGTACAATACTCTATTGATTTTTTCAGTCGAATTTGCATCTTTCGGTTGCGTCTTCAAAAATGCATCCAAACTATCCGCTGTTGTATTGAAAGAGGCAAGTGCATTTTCCAGTGAAGAGAAATCAAGGAAAGGCACCGGGCTGTGAACCAACGGAGCGTTGATGTGTTTGGCGGTATCCGTTGTGACAGCATACAGGTTTTGATTTTTTACTACATTATCCGTTTGAGTGTCCTCCCTCATCGTTTTCAATAAGTTCGCCACCTGAAGCCCGTAGGTTTCGATGGTCTTACTCAATGAACCATACCGGAAGGGCAAAATATCTGCATTCGCAAGCCGCAGGACGGAATGTCCGATGGTTTGTGCCAATACCTTTCCATAATGAAAACCGGGGTCAATAAATCTTCTGAAATTATCATAAGTATCATAACGGGTGTGATATTCTCCGCTCCCATCCTCTCCACCAAAAGCTATATTTAGAGAAGGAATACCGGCAAACTGAAGAAACGGAGTGAAGTCCGATCCGGAGCCCAGGGCGCTCAACTCCAACCTGTGTTTTCCCATCGCTTTTTTCCGGGCCTCCGCCCCTACCGTATTGATCGCATTACGGGCAAGTACCCTTTGCAAAACACTTACATTCGTCTGTGGATCCGTAATACCACCCGCTACTTCATTGACGAAATTCTCGAGTGCGTGAGAGCCTCCCGCATGCAAAAAGCCTCTTCCGTTCCCATCCGAATTGATATAAACCACAGCTTTTTCCTGTAGCTCTTTCAGGTTGTCTTCCACATATTCCGTAGAACCCAAGAGAGCGGGTTCTTCTCCGTCCCATGCGCAATACACAATAGTTCGTTTGGGCTTCCACCCTGTCTTTAGTAATTCACCCAATGCTTTGGCTTCTGCTAACAAAGCCGCCACACCGCTGACCGGATCATTAGCGCCATTCACCCAGGCGTCATGGTGGTTGCCTCTGACTACCCACTCATCCGGATAAACGGTTCCTCTCAGGGTCGCAATCACGTTATGGCACGGAACCAAATCCCAGTTGAAAGATAATTTTAGATGCACCGTTGCTGTTCCATCGCCAATATGATAGGTAAATGGCAGTCCACCCTGCCACCCCGCAGGCACTACCCTGCCACGCAACGATTTCAATAAAGGCCCGGCATCATGATAGCTTATCGGTAGCACCGGAATCTTCAGCAGATTAGTGGCGTCTTTCTTATCTATTCTTAGGGCATTCTCCGTAGCGCCTGTTCCGGGGGTAATGGGATCGCCGGGGTGAACCGGCAAGTCCATGACGCTTCCCCGCTGAACGGCAAACTCATTTTTATAAGGACCTATTGGGTATACCTCGCCGGCAGCAAATCCATCATCTCCGGGGTCTGAATAGATAATACATCCCACCGCACCACGCTCCTGGGCTATCTTGGGTTTAATGCCCCGCCAGCTACGTCCATATTTTGCTATCACTATTTTTCCTTTCACAGAAATACCCATCCGATCCAACATTTCATAGTCGGCAGGAAGTCCGTAATTGACAAAAATCAGCGGGGCGGTTACATCCCCGTCGGGGCTCCACGCATTATAAGGAGGCAGTCCGTCCGCTTCTTCGCTGGGGTAGGTCTCCTTCACGGCTGGTTCACGAAGCACGGCTTTATATTTGGTCGGAGATATCAATTCCAGGATTCGGATTTTCGGGGTAGGGAATAAGACCTTGTACACGTTGAGGTTCGCCTCCCATCCATACCGGCGAAAAGCGGTCAAAATACTATCTGCCACTTCTTTTCCGGCAGGAGAACCCAGGTGATGAGGCTTGTACGATAACTGCCGTATCATTTGACCGATATACTCAGTACTAAATGATTCATCAAAAGTTTTTTCAATGGCCGATTGCGCCTCATCCGCTGGAGATTTATTATCGGAAGCGCTGACTACCTGGGCTGCAAGCCAACCAAAATAAAGTAAAGATGCAGAAAGGAAGAGAATCTTTTTCACAACTGAAAATGATTTAATGCATAAATTTCTCTACAAGTTAGAACTCAATCCAGTGAGAAACAAAAAATCCGCCGGGAAAATACCCATGCGGATTTTACATATTATTCGTAAAAAAGTGATTTATTCGGCTTTCGGCGCTTCACCGGGCTTTTCCCCTCCTCCCTGTTCTATCTTCTTCTTTATATCTGCAAGCACCCCTAAGTCACCCAGCGTGGTCTTTTCCACTTTGCTCTGGATATCCTTCATCGCTTTTCTGGTTTTTGCAGCTTCCACTTTTCTCTCTTTGTTCTCTGCTTCTTTTTCAGTGGCTTTTGCCTGTTCCCAGAGCCTGGTATGGCTGAGTACAATACGCTTCTCATTCCGGTCAAATTCAATCACCATAAACTGGCTGGTCTCATCAGCACCGATAGACTTTCCGTCTTCTTTTGCCAGATGCCTGTTGGGCGCAAAGCCTTCCAATCCATAGGGTAACTGAACCACGGCTCCCTTCTCATCCTTACGTATAACGGCTCCTTCATGTATCGTGCCTACGGCAAAAGTATCCTGGAGCGCATTCCACGGAACTTCTTCCAACTGCTTATGACACAGTTGTAGTTTACGGTTCTCTTTATCAATACCCAGGATCATCACATCTATATCGGCGCCAACCTTTGTGTATTCACTCGGGTGGTTAAACCGTTTCAACCAGCTCAGATCACTGATATGAATCATACCGCCAATGCCCGATTCCAGTTCAACGAAGACACCGTATGGCGTGATATTCTTTACCAAACCTTTGTGGGTGCTTTCTACCGGATACTTAGTTTCTATTTCATTCCAGGGATCAGGCGTGAGTTGCTTGATAGACAAACTCATTTTCCTGGTTTCTTTATCCAGGGTCACAATCTTCGCTTCATGCTCATCACCCAGCTTAAAGAATTCCTTCGCATTGATAGGTGTATTCGCCCAGGTGATTTCACTTACATGCACCAATCCTTCCACACCGGGCAATATTTCGAGAAATGCACCATAGTCTTCGATATTCACTACTTTTCCTTTCACCACCAGTCCTTCCATAATCGTTTCGGGTAAAGTATCCCACGGATGCGGTGTCAGTTGCTTTAATCCAAGGCTGATACGCTTTTTATCATCATCGAAATCAAGCACCACCACATTGAGCTTCTGATCCATCTTCAGCACTTCGCTCGGGTGACTGATGCGTCCCCAACTGATGTCGGTAATATACAGCAGTCCGTCCAATCCTCCCAGATCCAGGAATGCACCGAAGTCGGTAATGTTCTTGATGGTTCCTTCCAGTACCTGGCCTTTTTCCAGTTTGCTCATAATTTCAGCACGTTGTGCCTCTATATCGCTTTCGATAAGCGCCTTATGAGAAACAACGGCATTCTTAATCGCTTCATTGATCTTCACGACTTTGAATTCCATTGTTTTTCCCACAAACTGATCATAATCCGTAACGGGCTTCACGTCAATCTGAGAACCCGGCAGGAAGGTTTCCATACCGAATATGTCAACGATCAGACCGCCTTTCGTCTTGCTGGTTACCACACCGGTTACTACATCGCCGGTATTATGCAACTCAACAATACGCTCCCAGGCGCGGGAAATACGGGCCTGCTTACGGCTCAGATGCAGATGACCTTCTCTGTCTTCTTTTTCCACCACCATCACTTCCACCACGTCACCAATCTTCAGTCCGGGCAGATCACGAAATTCATTGAAAGAAATCAAACCATCACTCTTAAAACCAATATTAATGACCACATCCGTTTTGGTGAGTGCCACCACGGTTCCTTCCACCATTTCATTGTCTGAAATAGCTTTAAAAGTACCTTCATAAACAGCATCGTACTTTTCTTTTTCCTCCTGGCTATAGGAAGAAACGTTGCGCTTATCAATGCTCCAGTCAAAGTCATCATGCGCAGAAACAGGTTTTTCAGGTACAGATTCAATCACAGGTTCTGTTGATGTCGCTGCAGGCGCCTGAGCTACCTCCTGTGTATCAGCGTTTGCGGATGCCTCCGGGGCTTCCTGGTTAATAATCTTGTTTTCTTCAGACATAAAATAAACCCAATGGTTTTAAATTGGGTCGGCAAAAGTAGTACAAAAAGCAGCTACAGACAAAGTTTTTACCTTTTTTGTTCAAATACGGACATATACAAATCAACGTCTGTCAAAAATATTTTTTCAAAAAAATTCTTCTTCTTTTAAAAACTTGATTCAATTTTGGACTTTGAATGAGCAGCAGAAAATTTTTTTAAAGACCAAACGTTTGTTTTTAATAAGCTAAATCTAATATGATAACCAGGCATCTTATCCCTCTTTTTAAGAAAGATCTCGACAAATTAACAGAAGAAATTAATCTCTACCCCAGGGAAGAACAATTATGGAAAGTTTTAGAGGGAACCGCCAACAGCGGTGGTAATCTCTGCCTCCATTTAACCGGTAACCTCCAGCATTTTATAGGCGCTGTATTAGGCGACTCCGGCTATGTAAGGAACCGGGATGCGGAATTCCGGGTTAAAAATGTGCCCCGTGATAAACTGCTTGAGGATATTGAGACAACGAAAGCAGTGGTGACGGACACACTCGAGCAACTCTCGAAGAATGACCTGCAAAAAGATTATCTCCTGCCTGTTTTCGACGAAAAAATGAACACCGGCCATTTCCTCATCTTCTTATTATCCCATTTGAATTATCATATCGGACAAATCAATTATCACCGCCGAATCGTAACAGGAGCTTCCTGATATAAAACAGATAAGCCTGTGCGTATTTGAGTCCGGTTATCCACCCGGCCTATCCGGATATTGATTTCACGGCTTAGGTCTATATTTACCTATCTTAGCGTCCCTTAAACAGTGGATAATGGCTACACGCACTGATCAATTCACCAGTCCCGATTATTTATTGCTGGACGACCTGCTCACGGATGAGCAAAAATTAATCCGGGAGAGTGTGAGGACTTATGTTAAGAAGGAGATATCGCCGATCATTGAAGACTATGCTCAAAGGAGCGATTTTCCGCAGCATATTGTAAAACAGTTGGGTGACTTAGGATGCTTCGGACCCACCATTCCCGTTGCGTACGGAGGCGGTGGGCTGGACTACATCAGCTACGGACTCATGATGCAGGAACTGGAGAGAGGCGATAGCGGTGTACGCTCCACGGCTTCCGTTCAGGGGAGCCTGGTGATGTTTCCTATTTATGAATACGGAAGCGAAGCCCAAAGGCAGAAATACCTGCCCAAATTGGCCAGCGGCGAATGGCTCGGATGCTTTGGCTTAACCGAACCGGAACACGGATCCGATCCCGCCGGTATGAATACGCGAATAACAGAGGCCGGGGAATACGTCATTTTGAATGGTTCCAAAATGTGGATCAGCAATGCCCCCTATGCCCGGATAGCGGTGGTTTGGGCAAAAGACGAGCAGGGCGAGATACGCGGGCTGATTGTGGAGCGGGGAATGGAAGGATTTTCAACGCCTGCAACGCATAACAAGTGGAGCCTGCGGGCATCCGCTACGGGAGAACTGGTATTCGATCACGTTAAGGTGCCGAAGGAAAACCTGCTGCCCAAAGCGAAAGGGCTAAAATATCCCCTTGGCTGCCTGACCAAAGCCAGATTTGGAATTGCATGGGGGAGCATCGGCGCAGCTATGGATTGTTACGATATTGCTTTGAGGTATTCGAAAGAGCGGACTCAATTTGACCGGACGATAGGTGGATTTCAGCTACAGCAGAAGAAACTGGCAGAGATGATTACAGAAATAACGAAAGCGCAGTGGCTGAACTGGCGGGTGGCCGTTCTGATGAATGAGGGAAAAGCCACGCCACAGCAGGTCAGCATGGCGAAGCGGAATAGCTGTGAGGTAGCCACTCAAATCTGCCGGGACGCCAGGCAAATCCTGGGCGCTATGGGTATTACCGGTGAATACCCGGTTATGCGCCACATGATGAACATGGAGAGTGTGATTACCTATGAAGGTACCCATGACATACATTTATTGATAACCGGAATGGATATTACCGGGTTCAACGCCTTTAAATAAAGCCCTGCAGCATGAAAGTTTTTCTTCTTGGTTTTATGGGAACAGGAAAAACCTATTGGGGAAAATTATGGTCGGAACAACACGGCTTTCAGTTTTTTGACCTTGACAAAGAAATAGAGAAAACGGCCGGTATGACCATTTCAAAAATGTTCGAACGTTTCGGTGAATCTTATTTCCGGGAAAAAGAACGGGAAAGTCTGCTCAGCTTCGGAACCCACGATAATTTCATCCTTTCTACAGGCGGCGGCACACCCTGCTTTTATGATAATATGGATTGGATGAATAAAACCGGGTTGACTATTTATCTCCACTCCCCGATAGCTGTTTTGAAAGACAGACTGATAAAAGAAAAAGACCATCGTCCGCTGATAAAGAGCCTTCGTGAGGATGAGATTGAAAAATATATCAAAGAAAGTCTGCAAAAAAGGGAAAAATATTATAAAAAAGCGCATATAATATTATCTACAGAATCCGTTTCAGATATTAACTTTGGCGAAATCATCAGGAAATATGTCTAGACGATTCATTCAATACGCCGCCATTCTGGGAGCTTTGAGTGTTGCCTTAGGTGCCTTTGGAACCCACACCCTGAAAAAATACGCCGATGCGGATATTCTTGCCGTTTTTGAAACCGGCATCAGGTATCAGTTCTTCCACACGCTTGCGCTTTTAGCAGTGGGCATTTTATACCGTAGAATGCCGGGAAAAGTGATGGAATGGTCAGGCATATTATTTATTTCCGGGATCGTCCTTTTCAGCGGATCACTTTATCTCATGACTTTCTTCCATATATTGGAAGCCGGTAGCCTTCGAGGCATCGGCGCCATTACGCCATTAGGCGGCCTATGTTTCATTGGCGGATGGATTTGCCTGTTCATTCAGAGTCTGCGGCCCAGTGTTCATCACCATCACCGAAGCAGGGAATCGCAAACGGACGAACAGACCTGACAGGTTCGAAAAATTTACCTTTCCGTTATCACCACCATAACCCGCATTTGCATAAAGCATCGCTTTAACCCCTTATCTTTGTTTATCTTTAACCACAGGTCTGACGTTAAATGGCTAATAAATTAAAGAATAGCAAGTCCAAATCTCCTAATCCGGAAAAACTTACCAGTGAAAAAACGGAAAAGATTAAAGTGAAGCAACTGGTAAAGGATGAACGTACGCATAAAATCCTGGGCAGCGTCCTGCTGCTCATCTCTTTTTTCCTGTTCATGGCCTTTACTTCTTATATCTTCACCTGGCAGCAGGACCAGGACAAAGTACTACAGGGTTTTTCCGCTTTTCTGTTCGGCGAAGAACAAAAAGCGGCCAATCTGTTGGGCCGAATCGGCGCCTATATCTCGCATCTTTTTTTTTATAAAGGTTTCGGATTAGCATCCTATTTGTTTTGCAGTCTCTTTTTTATCCTCGGTACCAACCTCCTATTTGGGAAAAAGATATTTTCTGCCTGGCGCAACTTCAGGTATGTTATCGTGGGTATCCTTTTCTTCAGCACTGCGCTCGCCTTTGTCACCCACGGTCAGGGTTTTCCCTGGGGCGGAGAAACGGGCAATATGAGCAGCAAGTGGTTGCGTGGCTTTTTGGGTGAAGTAGGAACGGCTGCGCTCCTGATAGCAGGAGGCTTCGCTTATTTTATCTGGCGATTCAATCCCAACTTTTCACTTCCCCGGAAGAAACGCAAAGCAGAAGCAGAAGAGACTAAAATGGTTCCGGTTGACAATTCTTTTACCGAAGAAACCAAACTTTTCCTGGAAGACGAACCCGCAAGGGGGAAAAAGGGTAACGGACTTAAAGACCATGGCGGTGTGGTGGTGATTGACCCGCCAGACGTTGCTGATCAGAACCAGCAATTGAAAAGCGGGGCCGAAAAACCGGATAAGCCAACGATGCCAAAGACAACTGTAATAGCCAAACCCGGGAAAAAAACCGGAACGGATTTAGAATTACAGATTAATACCTACGAGGAAGAACATCCTGAAGACGAGCTAACGGACGAAGAAAACCAGGTCACCAGACCGATGGAAAACCTGCCCCCTTATGATCCGGTGCTCGATTTGAGAGATTATAAATACCCTTCGCTCGACCTCCTGGAGACACATGGCAGTGAGAAAATCGTATTCGATGCATCAGAATTAGAAGAAAACAAGCACCAGATTATCAACACGCTGAAAAACTATGACATTGACATCCGGCATATCTCGGCAACCGTTGGTCCTACGGTCACCTTATATGAAATAGTACCAGCGGCTGGAGTTCGGATTTCTCGCATTAAGAATTTAGAAGACGACATAGCCCTGAGCCTGGCGGCGCTCGGAATCCGTATTATTGCCCCCATACCGGGTAAAGGAACAATAGGGATTGAAGTGCCCAACGTAAAAAAGGCTATCGTGAGCATGAAAGGACTTCTTTCAACCGAACGCTTCCAGCAAAACAAATTCTCCCTGCCCATAGCACTGGGGAAAAAAATAGACAACGAGCATTTCATCGTTGACCTGGCAACCATGCCGCACCTGTTAATGGCCGGAGCCACGGGACAGGGGAAATCCGTAGGTATCAATGCGATCCTGGTTTCCCTGCTCTACAAAAAGCATCCCTCCCAACTCAAATTAGTAATGGTGGATCCCAAAAAAGTAGAGCTAAGCCTTTACCGGCTTATCGAAAAGCACTTTTTAGCCAAACTGCCGGGTGAAGAGGAATCTATTATTACCGACACGAAAAAGGTGGTACACACGCTTAATGCGTTGTGTATTGAGATGGATAACCGGTATGACTTACTCAAAGAGGCCAGTTGCCGCAACATCAGGGAATACAATGAGAAATTTGTAGCCCGTAAGCTCAATCCCGAGAAAGGACATCAGTATTTACCATTTATTGTTTTGGTTATTGATGAATTTGCCGACCTGATTATGACCGCCGGTAAGGAAATAGAGATGCCCATCGGCCGGCTGGCGCAGTTGGCCAGAGCCGTAGGCATCCACCTCATCATCGCTACCCAGCGCCCTTCCGTCAACATCATTACCGGAACCATCAAAGCGAACTTCCCGGCAAGAATCGCGTTTAAGGTTTCATCAAAAATAGACTCCCGGACAATCCTCGATGCCGGTGGCGCCGAACAGCTTATCGGGCGGGGAGATATGCTCGTATCTTATAACGGGGGTATCACGCGGGTGCAATGCGCCTTTGTGGACACACCGGAGGTGGAAAAAGTGGTTGATTTTGTGAGTTCACAGCGTGGCTATCCCGAGCCTTTTTATCTCCCTGAATATATTGATGAAAAAGAGCTGGAAGGGAAAGAATTTGATTTGGACAACAGAGATCCGTTGTTTGAGGATGCTGCAAAGCTCATCGTTCAAAGTCAGGCGGGATCTACTTCATTATTGCAAAGACGTATGAAATTGGGGTATAACCGTGCCGGACGCCTGATGGATCAATTGGAAATGGCGGGTATTGTCGGCCCAAACCAGGGAAGCAAAGCCCGGGACGTACTCATCAGGAATGAAGTGGACTTAGCCGAACACTTGCAGGCATTATAACTCGTGACAACAAATTTCACGGTCATTTAAACAACTGAAGGCTTTATCAGTCTTTGAATTAAACTATCTTTGCACCC
>JACFNM010000107.1:10815-12091 GCA_019454915.1 Chitinophagaceae bacterium | reverse complement strand
GACCAACCCATATCCCAAAAGAGGCATAATGGTAAACTGAGCAATTACGCCTACTATCACAGGCTTGGGTCTTTTTGCCAATTCAACAAAGTCCTTCACACCCATCGAGGTGCCCATTCCAAACATGATAATCTGCACTAAGGGTGTAATCAAAACCGCCAGTTCGAATCCTCTGAACTCAGTAAACCATTGGGGATAATATAATGCTGTTGTCACCACCGCCAAAATCAATATGGTAAAAGACAGCCCCTTCAGGTAGGCGAATCCACGAACACTATATGACATTAGTCCAAAAAAACCAATGAAGAAAGGTCCTGCATGGCTAATACCCCGGGTAGCACCAATAAAGATAGTGGCGATCAGACAAATCAAAGAGATTATTAAAAGGATTTTGTAATGGTTGATTTGCTTCATACGTCATTAACTATTTTGATGATTTTTCTTCCGGCGGTTTTCGATGCCAGTAGGACGCAAGAATAGACCCGGTAATATTCATCAGGGGCCCAAATACGGCAGCCGCCAAACCGAGCGTGGCAATCTTACCCATCTCTTTGGCGATACCCGAAGCAAGCCCGCCATTCTGCATACCCACTTCAAGCGATATTGTCCGGCAATCCTTCTCACTCATTCCAAACAACCTGCCCGTCCAATAGCCCAGAGTATAGCCCAGTGTGTTATGGATAAAGACCAGAAGTATCAGCCACACCCCTATATTCAGGAGGCTGTCTCTTCCTGCGGCAGTAATAATCGTAATGATGAAAGCAATGCCAAACATAGAAACCATGGGCATTGCTGCATGTAACCATTTTGCTTTCCCTCTGAATATCTTATTAAAAAGAAGTCCTCCTCCGATGGGTATAATCACCATTTTAATGATATCCCACATCATGCTTAAAATATCTATCTCTACAAAAGAGCCCGCCAGCAATTTCATGAGCGTTGGTGTCATTAGTGGCGCCAGCAAGGTAGTCACTGAAGTGATCGTAATAGAAAGGGCGAGGTTTGCCTTCGCTAAATAGTTCATCACATTAGAAGCCAAACCACTTGGCGAACATCCAATTAATACAATGCCTGCTGATATCTCGGGAGGGAAGCCACTCATAGACGCCAGAGTAAAACCAATCAGCGGCATAATGGTGAACTGTGCAGCTACTCCTATTAAGACAGCCTTTGGCGTTTTCACCACTCCCACAAAATCCTTGACACTCATAGAAGTGCCCATACCAAACATAATCAATTGTATCAGCGGTACAATAAGATTGGAGAGTTTGTAATG
>JACFNM010000107.1:0-10799 GCA_019454915.1 Chitinophagaceae bacterium | reverse complement strand
ACAAAATAGACAGGGTAATACAATGCCGAAGTCACTGCCGCAAAAATCGTGAGCGTATAGGAATATCCTTTCAACAGTTTAAAACCCCGGCAACCTATCGCCAGCAACACAAAAAAGGCAATCAGAAGAGGGCCTGACGCGGGTATATTACCCATGAACACGAATACCAATGCCGTCAATAGACAAACTCCCGCAACAGTAAAACTCCATTTATAAATATTCAAGGTGCTTAATTTTAGAATGAGGTCAATTCTCTTTGAGTTCAACAATCATTTCAATTTCCACGGGAATATTAAACGGCAAAGATCCCATACCCACAGCGGAACGTGCATGCCGGCCTCTTTCCCCAAAAACCTCCACCATGAAATCGGAAAAGCCGTTCATCACTTTCGGATGCTGGTCAAAATCGGGAACTGCATTAACCATCCCCAATACTTTTACTATTCTCTTCACCTTATTCAGATCGCCTATTTCTGCCTTTAACGCTTCTAATAAATTAATACCCGTAAGCCGGGCCGCCCTCTGCGCCTGTTTGATATCATACACCTTCCCTACTTTTCCGGTCATAAATTTTCCGTCCGTTTTCAATGGACCCTGCCCCGAAAGGAAAACGAGATTGCCAACACGCACCGCTGGTACAAAGTTCGCTAACGGAGGGCCGGGAACCCGTAGTTCAATTCCCAATTCCTTCAGTTTCGCTTCGGGGTCTATCTCTGTGTTCTGAGCGAAGGATGATTGAGTCAACATCAATACAACAATAAGAAGGATTAAGTGGTTTAGTCTTTTCATAATATAAAATGAAGGTTAAAAATGCTTTACCGTTTCTTTCGTTTAATAAAAATAATGACAATTTTTTCCAAAACTACCTGGGCAGATTGGTCATAGACCTCGCATTCAAATCATACATCACTTTGCCATCTTTAACAGTAACCTCACATTCCAATAATTCCTTTCCCGTCAGTTTTACCCTTGCCACATCATAAAATCCAAATTCACCCTTGCGCAAATTCAGGATGGCGATATCTGCTATGGCGCCCACCGACAGATGCCCCAATTCTTCGTGTTTAATTACTTTGGCCGGCATCCAGGTACTCGCTTTGATTACCTCCGTAAGCGGCATATTCATGGCCAGGAATTTGGACATAACATTCAACAAGTCTTTCATCGCACTGTTCATGCTACCTGTGTGCAAATCTGTGCTTATCGTTTCGGGATAAAAACCTGCTTTGGCAGCCGGTAAAGCCTGGGTAAACGCAAAGCTGCCTCCACCATGACCCACATCGAAGATAATACCCCTCTTTCTCGCTTCCCATACGTAAGGTTCCAGTCTTTTTGTTTTTAAATCCACTATCGTTTCCTTGGTATCCACCAGTTCACCAAAAGCATGCGTAAAAATATCTCCCGGTCTTAAATGTTCTAAAAATAAGGACTTAAGCGAGAGCCTAGGTTTAGCGCCTCCAAAATCCACCATAACCGGGATATTGGCTAACCTGCCGGCCTCCACGGCCCGGTCAACCGCTATAAAACTGGGACTATGATAATGCGCCACTTTAATCCCGACAATAATATCTTTATAATGCTTCGCATAATTAGCCGCCATTTCCGGATCCATAAAACTCGTGTTTTGCTGATAGACAGACATTTCATCACCCCTCATCCCCTCGACGGATATGTTCAGAAAAGCCAAAACCCTGGTTGAGGATTTGTCAATTATATTCTTTTTGAACAGGGGAAACAACTTTGCCCCCGAAGATCCGGCATCTACAATGGTTGTAATGCCCGAGCGAAAGGTAAACGCATCCGACGGTAAAGAAACAAATCCATTCTGCAACTGCCCTTCCGGATCGGCGCCATGAAAAACATGTCCATGTATGTCAATGAGTCCGGGAGTAACATACAAACCCTTAGCATCAATCACCAGCTTCGCCGAGGCTGCCTCTATATTTTTAGCCACCTTCGCTATCTTTCCATCCTGTATGGCTACATCCATCATCTCATTCAGGTTATTTTTGGGGTCTATGAGATAACCTCCTTTGATAAGAATACTGTAGGTTTGAGATGAAACAACCGTAACACCTAACCAAAAAAAAGAAACGACTATGAGCCAGAGTTTTTGCACAAACGACTTAATTTAAATAAATCCCGATAATTATTTCCTTATACCAGTCCGTTTTTTAGCTCCTGACTGATTCTGCCTGCTACAGATTTTTCTTCTCCGGGCTGTAACATAAAAACGGTGATCCGGATACTGTTTCTTTCTTCCCAGGAAATGACTTCTATGGAAGGATTTCCGAATCGTAATTTATCTCGCATTTCCTCACTGGTCCACTTTATTTTATCCGGATTCCAGGAAATCTTTAACGAAGGTGTATGATTGTCAATCGGCGGAACAATCACCTCAGTGGTAACACCCGGTATAGGTTTTAATGTATTATTGATGTAAGCAATCTTATTTTCCCATAATTTCCATTCTTTCGCGTGGTCTTTGTTCACATATCTTTCCAGTGCCACGTACATACCGATAATTTCTTCCTTATTTACTTTCTGTCCACGTCCCACACCTGACCGGGGATTGGCATTCAATCTTGCCGCTGCTATCAAATCCTTTTTCCCCATGAGAATTCCTGCGCTTTGAGGCCCGCACATGGCCTTACCACCGGAAATGGCGACAAGGTCAAAACCCATATCGTTAAACTTCCATAAGTTCTCTACCGGAGGAACATCTGCTGCTATATCAATCATGGTGGGCAGCTTATACTTTTTCCCCAGTTGTATCCATTCCTCATGCTGTATCTCACCCATCGGCGCTTCCCGGTTGAGAAACCAGAGCATAGCCGTTTTTTCGTTAATGGCTTTTTCAAGTTCAGCCCGGGTTTTGACGGTCACTATACTTACTCCGGCATGTACCAGTCCCTGCTCATAGCCTATGGCATGACTCTTTTGCACGATAACCTCTGATTTCAAATCAGTACCGGCCAATACAGGAAGTTGTTTCACCTTCCTGTTATCCATCCCGGTTAATACGCCTGCCATACCCAACACAAGGGCCGACCAGCAGCCGGCCGTTACGAACGCCGCTTCCGCATGACATATTTCTGCAATTTTTTCTCCCACCTTATCCTGCACTTCATCCAGCATCACATACTTTTTGGAGGAAGCATACATCGCATCCATTACTTCTTCGGGCATTAGAGAACCCGTCATCACGGTATAATTTCCTGCGGCATTAATAAAAGTTCTTAAGCCTAATTCCTGAAATAAATCACGCTTAGGTAACGATGAAGAAGAAAAAGGTAAAGACTGAACCGGGTTCTTCATACCGGCTACACCGCCCAGCAAAGGAGTCAAAGCGAGTTTCTTTAAAATATCCCTGCGCCTCATGATAATTTGATTGAATGATTAAATTGTTAGTATTTATGCAGTCTTTATTATTCGATTAACTTTCCGTCAGTTCCCCATCCTTTCATACAGAAATGAGAGGCACGCGGCGCACGATATTGCAGATCCGATAGTTCGGGCGTTTTTAGTTTCTGGTATTTCCTGATTCTCGATTCAAGAACAAAGTCCAGCATACCACTTGCCAATAAAGTCCGTTCAACAGGATAAGGGGGGATACCCGTTGTAAACATCTCTTCGATATTCTCCACTAAGCAGGAAAAATGATGATGAGGCTTCCCATCCTGCAAAGCCATCAATGTAGAAAATGGTTCTGATTGCCCAGCCAAATCAATCGCCACGGTAAAATCTTCCACCAAACCCGTCATCAAAAAAGCTGCTGCCTGCAGCCCGTCTTTATACCGGATAATGAAGACCGCCGGCTTCTTCACCAGTTCCTTCATGTTCCCGTCTTTTTTTGTGAGACTGTTTTTGATGGCTTCCGTGAATAAGCGACGCACCCATTCTGTCTGTTCCATATAATTCCAGCAATCCTCTCCCTCCAGACACTGAACCCATTCCACACCCGTTTCGCCTCCTTTCCTTCTCTCCGTCACAGATTGCAGCGCTTCCAGCAAATGAAAGCCATAGATATCAAGTCCGCTAAAAGATATGGCCACCGCATGTTTTTGTTCTACACCATACGGCGTATCCACTGCGGGTACACGATAGGCTACGGGCACCGAAGAACCCGCCAGCATCGGAAACCCGAGTTCGCGGGAAATCTCCACCATTCTTTTCGCTTGACGCCAGTTCCAGGACAGATGTTTGTCGTTAAATACCGGAACGGACTTATAATACTTGCGAAAGACATCGGTGATTTTTAAAAACATTTCATAACGCGGATAGAGTTTCTGCTCCTTCTCATTAAAAGGATAACTGCCATGTTCGCCAATCAACAACACGCCATCCACAGCCAGCGTATCTCCGCCAAGCGTCAGCGCATCCATAACCGTCGGGAAAATCGGCACATTATATTTTTCAGCAAACATCCTGCTCATATCATTATCCGGTACCTGTTCCGTGAAAATGGAAACCAGTTTAGACTCGGGGTAAGGCTTCCGATTGTCGCGGTTATAGCCTTCGAGGTATTTTCCGAGAATCACCTCCGCATGAGAATTGGGGCGTATTTCGGTGACGATGGCGGCTATTGATTTGGGCGTATTCTGAGTTGGACTATCTCTATTGCTTTCCAATGCGGGTTTAGCCAACACCGAATTCAAATGATCGACCCGGGACACCGACCAGGGTAAAACCGAAAGAAAACTGATAAATTTTTTACGATTCATAGTAGGGAACAACTTCAACTTAACACTCTGAATATAATTTCTTCTCTGCTAACCCAGCCTACTTATGTTGCATCTCCCACTCCCTGGCAGGAATATCCACCCTGAAGGTTTCAATATTCCCCTGGTCTGCTAAGGTTACATAAGCCGTGCGGCCGTCAGAACCACCGAAGCAAATATTGGAAGCGCTCTTCCCGGTCAACTGGATCTCCTGCAAGACTTTTCCTTCCGGAGACACTTTCACCACCGTTCCCTTTCCATACCGGGTGATATATACATTACCATCCTTGTCGCATCTCATGCCGTCCATTCCAAAATCGGGGAACTCAATAAAGATTTTTCTTTCGCCGATGTTACCATCCGGCAATAATTCGTAGGCCCATACTTTTCGCTGAACGGATTCATTCACATAAAGCGTCTTTTCGTCCGGGCTCACTTCAATTCCGTTTGCCGTTCCCAAACTATCTTTCAGTAACACAATTTCACCATTCGTATCAACCCTCCAAATCCTTCCCGTTCCTTCTTTCCAGTTTGGATCGCTGGCATACAGGCGATTTTTGCTGTCAATGGCAATATCGTTTGGCTGACTCATATCTCCGTTGTGGGCATAAACTTTAAGCTCTTTTGTGGCCATGTCCACTTTAAAAATATTGTGCCCCATATAATCGGCTATAAACATATTGCCTTCGGAATCGAACCGGATGCCGTTGGCAATACTGCCTTCCGGAAGCTCTATGAAAAGAGAAGCTTCTCCCTCCGGTGTCACTTTTCCGATCGTCCCCTGACGTTCAAAGTTCACGGCATATATGATCCCATTTTTATCCACTGCGGGGCCTTCAATTCCGGAAGTAAAAGCATTCACAGGAGTCAATACGGAGGCAACAAATAGTTCTTCCGAACCTTCCTGCTCTTTCTGTCCGGAAGACGAACAGGCTGAAAACAGGAACAATAGGAAAACAGAAGAAAGCAGAAAGGAGTTAAAGAACAGTTTTTTCATTATCGTTTGTTTTAGTAAAGACCATTTTTCTTTAGGATTCAAATAGACCTGTCTCATATTACCGAATCATGGCGAAGCAACACTTGCTGCGCGGCGGACTGTGAATCTTATTTAAATTTCAATATACCAAAAAATTGAGGTAAATGAAAGTTTGGCTTTGGATTATCTACAAATGCCCAGGTAAGATAATGTGGATTTGAAGTTTTGCTTGCCGTCTTATAAAAATTAGCTTTCCAGATAACACCGGGCTTAGGATAAGTAACGTTTGAAAACTTCCGCAGCATTTCAAGAGGTACCCGGTATTCGAGTGTCCAGGTCACCTCCTCTTTAATTTCCGGATCCACCACCTTCGGCAATGAATGGGCTATCTCTATTTGCCTGATATCTTCAGCTTCCAGTTTCTTGAATCCCGTCCAGGGAGTAGTCACGTAAAAAATCAAAGGAGTGCCACCCGCATTCACCTCCAGATTAAAATAGTACAAGGGGAATTTCTCATCGGGAGAAAAGAAAAATTCCACGCAGGCGTCTCCGGAGACGTTTCCGTTATACTCCGTTACGTGGCTGCTTACAAACTTATCCTTGACCCGGAAAATAACGTAAATATTCTCGTCGTCGTACACCATCTTCGCCTCGGCTTTGGGCTCAAAGTGAGGAACCTTCCCCATATAATGGGTCATCCGCAAAGGCTTAATCTTTTTCCATTCAGGCTTATCCCAATTTCCGTCTATTGTCATCCGGCGCCGGAGTTTCTTCACATTATATACGGGTAATTTCTTAATTTCTTTTTTTGTGGTGTCCAAAGCTTGCACGTCCCGGTCTGCTGCAATCAAACCCGAGAAAGAAAAGACGAAAGGCGCCAGCCAGATCATCGCTTTTACCCACAATCTTCCACTATTAAAAATCCGGCTCCGTTTCCCCCTGGAATCAGGCAGTATATGAGCGGTTCCACATTCAGGTGCATTTATCATGTCTTTGTATTGTCGTTTGCAAAAAATCATGCTGTTTTCGAATCTGTTTTCCCGTCACCTTCCAGTCCATTATTTTTTCTTTCCCGCCTCTCTCACCCTGGCCACCTCACCCTCCCGGATAGCGCTTGAGCTATTACCAAAACTCACCCGAACATAAGTGAGAATCTGAGCGATCTCTTCATTGCTCAAAAAATCATGCTTAGGCATTACGCCGTTTACCTGCTTACCCTTCACGGTTATCGGCCCCTGTATCCCGTTCAAAACCAAATTGATCAAGGTCCTCTTATCTCCCGTTACCCATTCGGATTCACTCAGGGTGGGATACCTTGTGGCATCGCCCTGCCCATCCCGCTGGTGGCACACGGCGCAATAGGTATTATAGGCAACCTCACCCGCGCTGCCTAACTTCCTGTCGAGGTTGTCCAAAATTTTATCCGGTGTTTTAATATTCGTCCGCATCTTTCTTTCCTCCATTTTTGCAAGTTGCGCCTCTCCAAAATGTTTTTTATCTCCCTTGTATATGATGCGCCATATTTTGCCACTCACCGATTCGGAAATATATAAAGAGCCGTCGGGTCCCATGGCGATCCCCACCGGCCGATGGGCAGCATCCCGGGTATTCACAATAGTATCCACACCGGCAAACCCGTCGGCAAACACTTCCCACGGACCGGAAGGCATACCATCCTTAAAGGGTACAAAGCACACAAAATAGCCGGCCTGCGGATACGGCGCTCTAATTGTAGACCCATGAAAAGCGATGAAAGCGCCATGCTTATAATGATCGGGAAATTGATCGCCCTGGTAGAAATGAAGATCATTAGGCGCCCAATGTCCGGGAAACCCGATAATGGGCTTGGTTAAGGAAGCGCCTTCCCCTTCTTTTTTTCCATCTCCACCGTATTCGGGGTTTAGCAATTTCTTCCCTTGCATCTGGTCGTAGTAATAGTAGGGCCAACCTCCATCCAACCCTTCTTCCACCTTAAAAAATTCTTCAGAAGGTAGCATGGCGGTTTCCCACTCTGTGTATAAATCCGGCCAGGCCCTGTGAAAGGCATCCCTTCCATGCTGCAAAGCGTATAGGGTATTACTGTTTGGGTTCCAGCTTATGGCCACTACGGAACGAATCCCGGTAGCATATCGCTTTCCGTCTTTTTGAGTCTGTTCTAATTTATTCGCATCAAACTGCCAGATTCCGCCGTGCTCTTCCAATTCCGGACAGGGAAACTGACCCGGCATACCAGGGGCGCGGTTGCCCTGCTGGCAAACATCACCCGGCGCGCCAAAGGGTATGTACATGTGTCCCTCATTATCAAAAGCCATGGGCTTGGCAACGTGTTCGTGCCCGTGTACGTCGTGCTTGAAATCATCAAAAAGTATCCGCTCTATCTTGCCATCCGGAACCAGTTTACCGGGAATTAGTTTTGTCCTGTAGACGGAACTGGCTGAACTAAAATAAAGATAGCCGTTATGGATCCTCATTCCTGTTGGCCCATAACCAGGTTCTACCGGGTAGTCGCCGAAATAAACGATACTATCAGCTCTCCCGTCTCCATTCACATCTCTCAGGGCTGCATTTCCCGCTTGTGGAGCAGCATCCCTCATTTTCACATAAATATCACCGTTATCGTTGACTGCCAAATGCCGGGCAGAGCCTAAACTGTCTACGACTACTACCGCTTCAAAACCATCCGGCAAGAACAATCCGCCATTATCCGGATCCCCTTTGGGTAGTTCCCTTCTCTCTCCACACTGCACAAGCAGGAGCGCTCCTAAAAGAAAAAGACTCCATTGATAATCCTTCATCTTATCAAAAGAACAATTACGGAAGATGTATAAAAACCTGCCGGTAGCCATTTGCAAAAAAAGACTTATTCGATTCATTAATATTCTGATAAAAAAGGAATAAACAGAGCAGTTTTATTTGATTCAGCCGGGGTGAAATTTTCATAAGGTCAGCGAAAATCATAGAACTAATTTTTTTTCTTAAACCGATCCGGTATAATAAATTCATATCCCGCCGGCGGCCAGCCCCGGTTTCCGATGCCTGTTGGCCGGGGTTTTGAAGGTCGTATTGACTTGCTGCCTTTCGCATTATAATGAATATTCAGGAAAGGCGTTTCTTTAATGCGCCCTTCTTTTAAAGACCGGATGCCCAAATCAATAACACTACTGGTCAGTAAGCTTCGTTCAATGGGGATCGGGGGTACACCGGTCAGCAGAAACTGCTCAATATTCAGGGTCAGATAACTGAAATGATAATAGGTCATGCTATTATCAAGCACAAATTCAGTCGCTACTGTTTTACCGTCAGCGACCGCCGCATACGCCCATCCTTCCTTTACGTATTCATCCAGCATTAAAATAGCTCCTCTGGTGCCGTCGTTATATCTTATTATCACCGCAGAAGGCTTTTTTACCAATTCTCTCATCGGGCCTTTCGCCCTCCCTTTTATTTTATCACAAGCGGCATTTACCAATTTTGCGGATATTTTTCCCGAGTCAATGGCATTCCAGACATCCTGCCCCTGCAGTCCTTCCACGCTCGCTACGCCTGTCTCGCCATTCTTTCTTCTCTCCAGCATACATTGCAAAATTTCCACCACATGAAATCCATAAGCATCCAGCGAAGCATAGCCAATGGCAACGGCTTCTGTTATGTGGGTATCCAAATCATGTTCCAGGTAAGGGTCGCGCCAGCAATAGGGAAGTGATGATCCCGCCATCATGGGAACTTTCAGTTCCTTACCGCGGTCGTAAATCCATTTACTATCCAGCCAGCTATAAGACAATGCTTTGTCTGTAAACAGGGGTACCGACCTGCCGGATGCATCAAATACTCTGAATATCTTTTCCAGATAATTCATCCGGGGATACATTTTTTTCCCCAAGACGATTGTAAGGATAATCACCATGCTCGCCCACATACACTACACCATCTACTGCAAGTTTATCTCCACCTAAACACAAAGCTTCTTCAATAGTCGGAAACACCTTCGCACCATTCATTTCGGATATCCTGACTCCCGTATCATTGGCGCCGATCTGATCTATCCATACAGATACAATTTTCACCCTCGGTCTCACCAATCCCTCATCGGTTGGGATACCCAGAAACAATTTGGTGCCGATAACATCCGCATGAGCGCTATTTCTATAGGTATTCGTTAAGAACGCAATTTTCATCAAATCTTCGCCATCACTCCGGTTTTTGATACTTTGATCAGGCATAACGGCAAGACGTGTGATCGCCAATCCCATTACCGGCAAAGCACCCAATCCCGACAAAGTAACTACAGATTTTCTTATAAAATCCCTTCTCCCATTGTCTTTATCTGACATGCATTATTCAATTTTAGCAGATTAAAGTAATTAGCCGGGGAGCAGTTTCGTCCGGCAGTCTTTTCAAAGTCTTAGTATACACATTCGAATTCAGGAATAAACTTATCAATTCATCAGCTACCTCATCATCAAATCTGGTTGGGTATTCATTGGTTTAAGGTGTGTATTCTTATACAATCGGTAAAAAAATAACATACCGGCACCATCCTGACCAGGTAATCCTTATGTGACATCCAACCTGATTCGGGTGAAAAAATTCGGTTTAAAGTCATAATGATTACCGTTTACCGATTGTACCTTCTATCAACCAGAGTTGATTTATTGGACAGTCAGCAAACGGTAATCCTAATATGAATATACGGTTCTTAAAACCGGCACATACTTGAATTTCTATATGTGAATGATCATTTTACATACCACCAAAGTTTGGTGCTCACCTTATCCCCTCCGGATCCAAGCATTTGTATTCCCTGAGCAACTCCGTTAGGGTTAGTCTGATAAGCACGATCAGGATATACTATTCTCCTGATCATTTTATCAGCAGGCATATCGGGATTGTCTGAGTGAATCAACGGATACATTTTGGGATATCCTGTTCTGCGCATTTCTGCCCATGCTTCCATATCTCCGGGATAAAGCGCTATCCATTTCTGGGTGCCGATTTGTTCTCTCTGAGTCTCCTCGTCTGAACCAAACTTAACCGGGATATTGGTTAGAGGTGGCGTTCCCCATCCGCTTTCGGGAGCGGGGGCAATCGGGAGAGTGGTTCCG
>JACFNM010000655.1 GCA_019454915.1 Chitinophagaceae bacterium | reverse complement strand
ATCTATTTCTTTATTTTAACTCTATATTTGCCAAATGAAATTTTTCAGGCGGGCTTTTATAAACTCCTGAAATTGTGATAGTTCCTTAGCTGCTTTTTTCATAGAGGAAGAATAATGAAACAACAATTATTTCTGTTTCTTTAACCGTTGAGAGAGCAAACAGGAACCCCTGGATTCTGAGTGCCGGTTACAAAAAACACTGTGACTGAGGGGGCGAAGCTATGAAGGAACTCCGGGGCCAGGCAAACGAACTAACAACTTCTATATCTCTTTTCTCTATGGTTGAAATGAATAACAATCCCAAAAAATGGTACGCTGTTTACACAAAGCCCCGGTGGGAAAAGAAAGTATATGCGCAGTTAGAAGAACGGGGAGTTACAGCATACTGTCCCTTACATAAAATAAGGAAAAAATGGAGCGACCGCAATAAAATCATTTTTGAACCCCTGTTCAAATCCTATGTGTTCGTCCAGGTGGAAGAAAACGAAATGACAAAGGTGAGAATGGTGGGCGGCGTGGTCAATTTTGTTTACTGGAACAATCGGCCGGCGATCATCCGGGAAGAAGAAATACAGCTAATCAAACGGTTCTTAAACGAGTACGAATTTGTGGAATCAGAACCCATAGAACTTCGGCCCAACCAGCGGGTAAAAATCATGAGCGGTGTATTAATGGATGAAGAAGGAATCGTAGTGCATTCAGATAAAAATAAGGTACAAATCATTTTAGAGAGTGTGGGATTTAAATTAACCGCCCGGCTCAACAAAAACGAAATCAAACCGGTGTGATCTCCTGCGGTCAGCACCAAACGCAACTACCAACTAATGAGCTTTTCCGCACATCCCACGGCAGTAATTGATGAAGGTTGCACCATCGGCGAGGGTACTAAAATCTGGCATTTCTCCCATATCATGCCCGGTTGCATAATCGGCAATAACTGCAACATCGGGCAAAACGTCGTTATTTCTCCCCAGGTCACCCTGGGAAACAATGTTAAGGTACAGAATAACGTTTCGGTATACACAGGCGTCACTTGTGAAGATGATGTATTTCTTGGCCCCTCCATGGTATTCACCAATGTGTTCAACCCAAGGAGTGCCGTCTCCCGGAAAAATGAATACCGGAAGACCGTCGTAAGAAAGGGCGCCAGCATTGGCGCCAATGCCACCATAGTATGCGGCTATGAGATAGGTGAATATGCCTTTATCGGCGCCGGCGCCGTGGTAACCAAAGAAGTTCCGGCCTACGCGATTGTAGTGGGTAACCCCGCGAGACAAACCGGCTGGATGAGCCGGAACGGTTATAAACTGCAGTTCGATAAAGAAGGCCTGGCCGTCTGTCCTGAAACAAAAGAAAAATATTTACTGAGAGATAATAGGGTAACCCTGACACCATGAATGAA
>JACFNM010000106.1 GCA_019454915.1 Chitinophagaceae bacterium | reverse complement strand
AGTAAGGCTTTTAGACTATACCGGCCTATCCGGCATATATTGCGACAAGCCATAACTAAATCGCATAAACCCTGAAAGGCGAACAAGAGAATTATTTTCCGGTTTTAAAATGACTATGTGTTTGGGGGTAATTGCCTCCCTATACCTATTAATGTTTTGATTTCGCAGTCACAATTAGCATATTTTCCATAATTTGGGCAATGGCTATGACAAAAAAGAACCAAACAGATCATGAGAAAGATGTTATTTTGGAAGATGAGCGGCTGCTTGCCGAATTAGGATATAAACAGGAATTAAAACGAAGCTTCTCGGCTTTTTCCAATTTTGCTATTTCGTTTTCAATTATTTCGGTGCTGAGTGGTTGTTTTACCACCTTCGGTCAGGCCTGGAATAATGGCGGGCCGATTGCGATATCCATTGGCTGGCCGGTGGTATCATTCTTTATATTGCTGATAGGTTTTTGCCTGGCAGAACTGGCATCCGCTTATCCCGTTTCGGGCGGAATCTACTGGTGGGCTTCCAAATTGGGCGGCGCCAAAGCCGGCTTTTATACGGGCTGGCTGAACCTGATTGGGTTGTTGGCCGTCACGGCTTCTGTCGTCTATGGCTCCGCCACTTTCCTGAACTTTACCCTGCACACATATTTTCCTGATTATGCTACCGGTTTTTTGCAGGGGGATAGTATCAATCAGCAGTTTTTCTGGTTCGCCGTCATCATGATAATCCACACCCTGCTCAATACGTTTAGCAGTGAAATATTAGCGATGCTCAATAATATCTCCGTTTGGTGGCATGTATTTGGCGTGGTTGTCATTATCGGCATACTCGCTCTTGTACCCACCGAACATCAAAATGCGAAATGGGTGTTTACCGAACAAATCAACAATTCCGGGTTTTCCAACGGACTTACCTATTGGATATATGTACTGCCGCTGGGATTCCTGCTGACCCAATACACCATCACCGGATTTGACGCGTCGGCGCACCTGTCGGAAGAAACGAAAGGCGCCCACATTGCAGCCGCAAAAGGAATATGGAAATCCATCTTCTATTCTGCCATCGGCGGCTACTTACTCTTATTGGGCTTTCTATTTGCCGCAACCCGGCCCGACGTCGTCAGCTCATTCGACCAAAACGTAAATGCGTTTGGCAGTGGGTCGGTCATCGCTATTCTGTTCAATGCCCTGCCTCCTTTTTTCTTTAAACTCGTTTTGGTAATCGCTACCGCCGGTCAATTATTTTGCGGCATCGCCTGCCTTACTTCCTGCTCGCGTATGATGTACGCCTTCTCACGCGACGGGGCAGTACCGGGGCATCGCTACTGGGCAAAGGTTAACAGAAAGCAGGTACCCGCCAATGCGGTGCTGGTATCTGCAGCCATCGGCATTCTCATTACACTTCCTGCTTTATGGAAAAGCCCGAGGGGTATTCCTACTGCTTTCTATGCCGTAGTATCCGTAGGCGTAATCGGGCTGTATCTTGCCTTTATCATTCCTATATGGCTCAGGTGGAAAATGGGAAAAGTCTTTAAGCCGGGAGCATGGAGTATTGGCAATCATTACAAATGGATGAACCTGGTCGCTGCCGCGGAAATCATTTTCATTTGTTTCTATTTTATCATGCCTTTTGAACCGGCAGCGGTACCCTGGGATAAAAATTTTAGCTGGCTTGCCGTCAACTATGCACCCATCCTTGTAGGACTAACCGTTCTCTTTCTGTGGATATGGTGGCATCTGTCTGTGAAAAAATGGTTTACCGGCCCTATTCAGACAATCTGATCCGTCAGGTTGTATAAGAAGAAAGGCCTATTTTGTATGCTAAACATCACGCGATCATGAATAGTCATTTGCCCGCTCTGGTTATTTTCCTTCTCGCGATCATGGTTGTTCCTTTTTTAAGTTTTGGACAGAAAACCATTTCTATTTTTGACGGAAAAACTTTTAACGGGTGGGAAGGCGACACCAAAAATACCTGGCGGATTGAGAACGGCGCAATCGTAGGCGGCTCTCTTACCCACCAGGTTCCTCAAAATGAATTCCTTTGTACCACGAAGTCTTATAACAATTTTAGGCTGCGGCTGAAATTCAGGCTGCTCGGTACGGAGGGCTTTATCAATTCCGGCGTCCAGTTCCGGAGCGTACGTCACACCGATCCGCCCAATGAAATGATAGGATACCAGGCAGACTTAGGCGACGGATACTGGGCGAGTATTTACGATGAATCCAGGCGAAACAAAACGCTTACGCCCATTGACACTGCTTTAATTAACCGGACTTTAAAAAGAGAGCAGTGGAACAGTTATGAAATCCATTGTAATGGGAACCGGATTCAACTCTATCTGAACGGGGCAAAAACGGCTGATTATATAGAAGAAGACGGAAGGATTCCGCAAACAGGCCTTATAGGACTGCAGATTCATGGAGGCGGAAAGGCCGAAGTACATTTCAGGGATATTGTTGTCGAAGAATTATAAACCGGGCTTTTCATATTGCATAGCAAATGAGTATAAGAAAATTCTTACAGGGTATTCTGTCGGAGCCGGTCAGAAATATGGCTAACCGATTCTCCTCTAAACCCGACAAGATTCGCGTACATAAGGCGCTGTCGAAACTATATCAGCATATTCTCAGCAATCCGGGGAAAAAGGGGCCGGTAATCAATATTGACAAAACTCACCGGAAAATAATCATCTTCTCTGATTTACATAAGGGAAATAAAAAGCGGGCCGATGACTTCGCCCCGGCCGAACCCAACTACCTCGCTGCGCTGGACTACTATAACCGGGAGGGCTACACCTTAATCTTATTGGGTGACAGCGAAGAGTTATGGAAATTCAACCTCTTTACCGTGCAAAATCATAACCAATTATCCATTGAAGCGGAAAAGAAATTTTTGAAGCGTAAGGCGCTTATCAAAGTATTCGGTAACCATGACGTGTTTTGGAATAACGACCCGTTCGCGGCATTGCAGATTTTGAATCTTTATGGGAAGAAGATGAAAATTTTTGAAGGGGTTATTTTACAGCACACCCATGACGGTCAAACCACGCATATCTTCCTGACGCACGGGCACCAGGGTGATGCACAGAGCGACGGCAATAAGCTGAGCGCCTGGTTTGTGGCTAAAATATGGTCACCTTTTCAATCCTATCTTGAACTGAACCTGAATACCCCTGCATTCAACGATATCCTGAAAACAGAGCACAACCAGTTTATGTATGAATGGAGTTCCCAACAGGAAAATCTTATCCTGGTAACCGGGCATACCCATCAGCCCATTTTTGAATCACTCACGCACCTGGAACGCCTGTACAAACAATTGTTGATTGCTCATCGTGAACATCAGGAAGAAGAGATTAAACGAATCGAGAAGGAGATAGCGTTCCGGAAGCAGGAGTACAGTCACGTTTCCGAAGACTATCTCCATCTGAAACCCGGCTACTTCAATTCAGGGTGCTGTTGCTTCAATGACGGCGATATCACCGGTATAGAAATAGACCATGGGGAAATGCGCCTTATTAAATGGAAACAAGAAGGTACCGTTTCAAGCAGAACCATCCTGGAAAAATGTGCCATTGATAACCTGTTTCAAGATAATACCGTGGCTACTCGGGAAGAAGCTACGGAATAAATCTGTTCTCTGATTTTTCGTCCACAACGGCTTCGCATCAAAATCATCTTTATTAAACGCTCACCAAAGTTGTTCATTTTTCTTCTTCCCGGAATAATTCGGTCAATCTGCTTACGGGCGAAACAGTGTCGTATGCTTACTCAATAAACTCGTTGGCTGTGGCTTTAGTCAACAAGCGTTTCCTGGATTACGGCTTTTACTTTTTCGATCTCTCTGTCGGTCAAAGACTCAAAACGTTTTACAATGCGCACTCTGTCAATTGTCAGGATTTGGTCAATCGCCACCCAGCCTTTTGTCACCTTGTGCTTTACCTCAATTCTTGTCGGGTAAGGCTTTGAACTGCTTGTCATTGGCGCAATTATAATAGTCTGCAGATACTTATTCATTTCGTTCGGCGATAACACAACACAAGGCCTTGTTTTTTTCATCTCGCTCCCGATCGTTGGATCGAGGTTAACCAACACAATATCGTATTGGGTTATTTGTTCCATTCTTCAAAACTTTCGTCTTCGAAAACGTCGTCCATTAAGAGTTGATCATCACCATTTTCGTGCATTTTCTTGAATGCTTTATCCCAACCTTTTCTCGGCTCAGATTTAGGTTTAAGTATGATGTAACCTTTTTCAAGGATTAATTCGATCTTATCGCCGATACTATACTTTTCAAGAATTGTCTTGGAAAGTCTGATTCCTTTTGAGTTTCCAATGTTTATAACCGAAATTTCCATAATCACTTACATGTTATTACAAAGTAATTACAAAGACTATAACCTTCCAAATTTCTGTTCAAATTTTTGATAAAAGGTAGCCGCCGAACAATGACTACCGACGTTTACCACATCACCGTTACCGACATCGGTTATCCGGGATTTTGCAGTAGCCGTTAAGGCCAGAGCAAAATCCGGGTTTAACAGAGGCCCTCTCACCAACGCGCTCATGTACAACTCTCTGAAACAATTAATCTAATCCATCATTATAGCGGATCTTCCGCCGTCTATCAGATAGGTTTGTCCACCCGTAAAGGCCGCATATTCACTACTTAAGAAAACGTACCACCCGCCAATTTCATCAGGTTTTCCTAAACGTTTTAACGGATAAGCATCTACAATCCGCTGTCTTTCTTTTTCGGGATCAGGAAACTGATCAAACCAGGTCGTTGCCAGTCTGGTTTCAATAAATCCGGGGGCTATGCCCACACATCTGATCTTCGGCCCCCAGTCAATGGTAATGCTTTGTACCATTGCTTTCAAAGCAGCTTTGGCAATGTGATACGGAAAGCTGCCCGGCAGGGTATTATATGCATGAGACGATGAGGTGATGATAATTATTCCCGTGCCGTGCATTTCTAAATATTTTCTGGTAGCCTTAGCCAAATTCCAGTGCGACCGGAAATTAAGGTCTAAATTCTTCTGCCAGTCTTCTTCCGAACATTCATAAACGCCTTTGAAAAAATTGGCGCCGGCATTGGAAGCCAGGATGTCAATTCTCCCGAAATGTTTATATACTGCCTCCACAAAATCAATAATGGCCTTATCATTGGTCAGGTCACACTGCATGTAAAAGGGCTCTTTCCCCGACTCCTTACGGGCAGTCTCAACGAAGGACTTCACTCCTTCATGATTCCCATCCTCTAAAGCACATCCCGCAACAGAAGCATTTGCCCGCGTGTACATGTTAGCGATAGAAGCACCGATGCCGGAAGACACGCCGGTGACAATGACCACCTTATCTGACAAGTCAATAGTAAAAGACATTATTGAAAATTTACAAATCTCAAATATGAAGTCCCGAATCTCTCTCCCCAATTTCCGAATTTACATTCAGCCGGCCAAGTGTTGCCAGATAATATCATATACATCAACGGCCTTCAACGTATTGTATCCTGTCGGAGCATCTGAAATCAATACGGGATGATAAGCAACGTCTGTAAATACGCTGCCGTGAGAACCCTTTACCAGTGTAGCATCCAACGGGATAACATCCATCACATAGCGAAAGCCCAGCTTCTTCCTCAGCAATTTATAGCCGGCTCTTAATTTGGAGGTCATGAATAATTCCACGGGGTCATAACCCGGCTTCTTGTGTATATCCACCACCCGCGCGTAGTCGGGAGCCACTGCATCATCCTGCCAGAAATAATAGGTAAACCAGCTTTGGTCATCTGCTATCAACACCAAATCTCCCGAACGCTGATGATCGATATGAAATTCTTTTTGCTCCTCCCGGTCAAGCACCCGCACCACGCCCGGGAGATCAGATACCGCATCTCTTACCTCTTTCATCAGGGAAGAATCATTTAGATAAATATGCGCCACCTGATGATCCGAAACAGCAAAAGCACGCGACGCCCCCGCGTCCAATAATTCGAGACCGCGTTCCACTCTTATATTCAGCCAATCCCTGGTTCGCAGCATGCGATTGATGTGAATGGGACGATTGACGGGCGTTATGCCATACTCCGATAATAATATGACCTTTGCATTCCTGCTCTGATAATACTGTACCAACTGCTCCACCACTCCGTCAATCTCTTTCAGGCGATCACCGATATTAGAAAAATCCGGTCCAAATTTTTGAAGACAATAGTCGAGATGAGGAAGATATACAAGCGTGAGCGTAGGGTCGTACTTTCGATCGGTATAAAGAGTGGCGTCCGCAATCCATTGGGTGGATTTAATATTTGAACCCGGCCCCCAAAATGAAAACAACGGAAATTGTCCGAACTCTTTTTGAAGTTCATCGCGAAGAGATGCAGGATGTACGTAACAATCAGGCATTTTGCGTCCGTCTGCCAAATAATTGGGTCGCGGTGTGGCGGAATAATCAGCAGAAGAATACATATTATACCACCAGAACATTTTGGACACAGTAAAGGCGGGATCTAATTGCTTTGCCCTTTCCCATATTTTTTCGGACTGCACCAGTTTATTGGACTGCTTCCAGAATTTGATTTCACAGTCAGTATGGTCATACCAACCATTGCCTACTATTCCGTGTTCATCAGGCCATTTACCCGTGATGTAGGTAGATTGCACGGAAGTGGTCACTGCCGGCAACATCGGCATGATCGTCTGCAATTGCCTCGACGAAATATACTCTTTCAGGAAAGGAGTATGTTCTCCTATCAAATTTGAAGACAACCCAACGATATCTATTACAACTGTTTTATGCATAACACGAAATCATTTAACGACTTCCGATTAGAAACCTCAAATCAGAAATCTCAAATTTCAAATCACAAATCGCTCAACAAGCCCTTCGCCCACTGCATCTCTCTGGTAATGGACTCTGTAAGCGGCAGTTTTTTTTCTTCAGGCAAAACTTCCCAGGTGTAGGTTTCCACTTCGAGGTGAGAGGTAAAGGGCGTATGTTTATGAATGGAAATCAATTCCCGGATATCTGACTGTGTGGACTGCAGTTTACCATAATCCTCTTCAAAAACCGGCACATGAAAATGCGCCCGCCACTCTTTCGCTGAATCTTTATCTTTATCCGCAAGGGCTTCGGGCAAATCACGATATCGTTTGTACTGTCCGCTCTGTTGCAGACTAACCACCTGGTGCAGGTAAACAGATTCATCAAACCGGGCAAAAGCATTCACGGTCGCCTGTCTGTCTTCCGGTGCAGACGGGAAGGTTGCTTTCAATGCGGAGCTGATCTGTATCCTCCCGACTTTAATACCCAATTCTTTCAGGCGACTAATCATAACGGCGTGTTCCTCAAAGTTGACCGCGAAATGACAAACGTCGTAACAGAGTTGTATATGCTGTCTGATATACCTTTCTGCCGCATCCTTATCACACCCGTATAAGCGGGATAAATAAGGCACACCTATCGGAATCAGATAGTCGGTATACCAGTTTATAAATTCTTTCCCGTCTCCAATCAAACCATCGGGCTCCGGCTCAAGAGCAATGTGAATGGACTTGCCCGTTGCCTGCTTAATCTGGATCAACTGGTCAACCACGCGCAACAACTGCAAAGTAGATTCTTCAAATATCTCCGGCAATTGCTTCTCCACATGCCAGTAACGATAAGACAATGGCGAAGTGGAAATTCCTCCTTCCATTCCCTCTGGCAGGAGTTCAGATAACAGATGCGCCAGACGGGAAGTATATCTCTCGCGTTCGGGTGTTGTCCAGTCGGGTGCATGTACTTTGTCCTTTACCACGGTTCTGTGGAATCCGCCGAAAGGGAAACCGTTCATGATAAAAACATAGGCGTGCTGTGCTTTCAGCCATTGTTTGAATGTGGACAGGTTATCGGACTTCGATAAGTCCACGCTGGCTTCATCCGAAAGCCGGAGTCCTATACCCATTGATCTGTCCGGAGCGATTTCCTTTTTAATGGCAGGCAAATGTTTTTGTAATTGGGCAAAATGATCATCCCAACTTTCCCCCGCATGAATATTGGTACAATAGGTAAGGTGTCCGAATTGTGTCTGCATCTTTGATTATCTATTTTTTGTTACCCATTCGCTCGCCTTCTTCAATAAAAATGGGTCCATTTCGTGCACTTCCACTCCTTTTCCGATAGCTTCCAGGAGCATAATGGTGAGCTGCCCTCCCAGGTGCTCGCGAAACTCCTGTAATCCCACCAATACGGGACTATCATCACCCGATATCTGCATCCATTCATGGGTAATGGAAAAGCCCAGGCGCTTCAACAGGGAAATGACCTCCCGGGCATCGTCTTCACTTAATCTTCCCGAAAGGAAAGAATAGGCGCTGTCGAGCGCTATCCCCATAGCTACCGCTTCACCATGACGGATTTTAAAATTGGAAAGCTGTTCTAACTTATGTGCGCTCCAATGCCCAAAATCCAGTGGACGTGATGAACCCATTTCAAACGGATCGCCGGCGGCAATATGCTGAAGATGTAACTCTGCACATCTTTTTACCAAATATTGCATAGCTTCCTCATTGCGGACAGCCAGGAGCGATGCATTTTGTTTTAACCACTCAAAGAATTTCCTGTCTTTAATGAGTGCAACCTTCACGGCTTCCGACATACCCGAACGCCAGTCTTCCGCACTCAGGGAGGTGAGAAAAAAGGAGTCATTAAATACAGCTACAGGCGGCACAAAGGTTCCCAAAAAATTCTTTTTCCCGCGATAGTTGATTCCATTTTTAACACCCACACCCGAATCATTTTGCGAGAGTACGGTTGTAGGAATCCGGATATGCTTCACCCCTCTGTGGGAAACAGCGGCGGCGTATCCCACCAGATCCAGTACAGCGCCGCCTCCTATTGCCGCAATATACGAGTGCCGGTCAATGCTGTGGCGATCAACTGCATGAACAATGTCGTGAAAATATTTTTCCGTATTTTTCACCTGTTCTCCTCCGGGAACAATCATGAAATCATCAATAAGGTCATAATTATTTATCGAAGCGAAATAAGCCCTGATTTGCACCATCAGTTTTGCATGATGCCGGAGAACTCCTTCGTCAATGACAAAAAACATTTTCTTCCGAACCGGAGAATCTCCTTCTGTCAAAAAGTCACGAAATAATACATTTTCCAGCGAGAACAAATGTCTGGTAAAAAAAACCCTGTAAGAAAATCGTACGCTAAAAGTCTGTGCTATATAATCCATTTCTATGCTTACTAAAATAGTAGGGAATCAGTATATCAGTCTTCTACAACAGAATAAAAATTCGTTAATAACATATTATCTTTCTCAGGTAACCGCAAATAGTTTTCCCAACATAAGGCTAACGGGCAATAACAGCAATATCCACAGTCCGTATTGCCACATTCCGAATGCTGCTGCCCATCCGGCATTCATCACAATGAGAGAAATAACGCCGGCTTTCACCGCTTTCCCTATTTGTTTACCTTCGGGATTCCTGGTTGCTTTGCTCAACGCGGGAAATATCATACCCGCAAATGCAAGCACAAAAAACAGCGTAGGCAATAAGTTATCCCGTTGGTATCCGGTAAATAAAATTCCAGTGATTACTACAAAATAAAAGATAGCCGCCCAATACAGCGCCCTTTTATTTCCGCCCAGCACCTCTCCCCTGCTGATCATGGTAATTGCCGCAATATACACAACCGGGACAAAGGCGATATACCAATAGTCCGTCACTGCTGCCGTCAAAATACTCATGCCAAGCAACAGGTTTAATCCGCGGCAAACGCCCATGTTAACGGGGCCCAGCAACGGATGATGTTTCATCCACTTGTCGTAAGTGATCGAAAAAACGGCAATAGCTGTGGCCAAAATTACCGAAAGGGAGAACGATATCGGCGTATGTACAAAAGCTGCAGCGCCTACACCCACTGCAAGCAGAAGTGTACCAAACAAGGCTCCGGCTTTCATGCTAATCACTCCACGCGGAATCGGCCGTTCGGGGCGCTCGACCCGATCCAACTCTGCATCAAATACATCGTTCAATACCACTCCGCCCCCGTACAGGCCCATTGTTGCAAGCGTTAACAAAAGTATCGCGGTTATTGAAAATCCGTTTTGTGCATTCGCATAAGAGACCGCAACAGCGATGCCCGCCCATATATCAGAAACAGCCGTGATAATATTTGCGGGACGCATTAAGCGCAACAATCCTATTACTTTGTTCACGCTGACGGGTTTATCGGATAATAATCGAATCTTTATCTGTCCTGGGGCGCTGACCTCCTCTCAATATGGTATTGCCGCTGAACTTCAAACTCTGGTCAATATTCTTTACCGTAGTAAAGTCCGCTTCATCAATCTGGCCGCTTTGCGCAAAAGCGGTTATTGCATTTTGATACGTAACCATCCGGATATCCTCGTCGCTGATACCCATTTCCTTCATTAGCGCCGCCGTTTTGGGTACAGCCAACGGATCACTGATGCCCCAGTCAGCCGCCGAATTAATCATAATCCTTTCGGTACCGAATTCCTTCACAATATTTGCCATCCTTTCATTACCCATTTTCGTGAAGGGATATATCGTAAACGCCGCCCAGAACCCTCTGTCTAAAACCTCCTGCATCGTTTCTTCATTATTATGATCTACGATGACCATCCGGGGATCAAGCCCGTGTTCTATCGCGATATCCATACTCCTCGTGGTACCCCTCTTTTTATCCCGGTGAGGCGTATGTATTTGTACAGGAAGTCCCGCTTCCTTCGCAAGTTCAAGCTGCAACCGGTAATATTTTTCCTCTGCGGGCGTTTGGTCGTCAAAACCGATTTCTCCCACGCCCACAACACCTTCTTTGTAAATAAACAAGGGCAAAATTTCCATCACCTGTTCGGCTAAGGCTTCATTGTTGGCTTCGCGGGAATTCAAGCCGATAGTACAATAGTGTTTGATTCCGAATTGGGAAGCCCGGAAGCGCTCCCACCCTATCAGGCTGCTGTAATAATCCCTGAAGGTGTCAATTCCCGTTCTGGGTTGTCCTACCCAGAAAGCAGGTTCAATAACCGCTATTACGCCGGCATCCGCCATCGCTTCATAATCATCTGTGGTACGCGAAACCATGTGAATATGCGGATCAAAAAAACGCATCCCCTTAATTCGTTCCAGGTAGGATTTATCGTGTACCCGCGGGAGGATATCTTTCTCGTTGATGTTCTGACTACAACACATAATTCTTCATTTTTTCTGCCAATATATCCCAGGTCAATTGCCCGGATTCAATGGCTGATTTTAAACTCGGATTTTTATTTAACAATTCCAGAGCGGGTGGATACGAACTGATACTGCAGGATAAAGCTGCCGCTTCTCTGTCGAAATCATGTTCCGATAAAAACAAACGCTCCATATCTTTTAACAGGGGTTCATCAATGAATTTTCCGGTACTGCGCCATATCTGCGGATTAACCGGCCTTCCCGCCGCCCATCGTTCATGCGCATAATCGGATAAGGTTTTCGCTAAATCCGCATTTGCCCGCCCGTCTATCCCGATAATCTGCTCAACCGGCTTTTCAGTGAAAAAAGCTTTTAACACCAATTGGTTCCAGGCCGGATCATCCAGCCAGGCTGCCGGATAAGGATTTTTACACATGATGGCTTCCAGAACGGAACCGATATTGCTGCGTACGCCTTCTTCACAACGCTTAATCCAGCGCCCGGGGAAAGCCAATACCGGCAACGCCGAATACAACGCCACGCATTCATTTACCTCGGCAGATAAAAATAGATTTTCGATCGTTTGAACATATTTGTTTTCGTCTTCACGATTCCGGTTGGCAAGCAACCAAACCCTGCACAAACGGTCAATGGTCCATTCTTTAATGTCCGCCCCGTTTCCGGCTTTCCGAACCGCCGCCGCCTGCTCATCCGTCAGCGTTATGACATGCTTTCCCGTTTTACGCGGGGCCGATACAAAGGCCACGTTGAATTGCTGCGTGCTCACCGATGAAGCCACTCGTTCCTGCAGCCATCTCCAGACTTCCGCATTTACGTTTTGCGAAACTATCCCGGAAAATAACTCATTTAAAACGGTAGCCTGATATTCCAACGCCATAATTAATGCTGCTTTAATCACTTATACAAAAAAGTAGACCTGCCCAACTATCAATAATCACAAAT